>NZ_RYDP01000005.1:0-242183 GCF_003970395.1 Flavobacterium sp. GSP27
AATGAGCCCGATAAAATATCGAGCTCATTATTATCAAAATTAATTATAAATTTGTCTAAACTTTTGGGTGCAGTCTAAATAGCGGGCTTTCTATTTTTATAAACTGTATTTATTATGCTTGCTTTTTTTTGTAAAGAAAAACGGGTAGTGCGCATGCTGATGAGGCTTGTTTGCTAAAAAGGAACATCGCTGTCATCATCTGGATCATTCAAATTGCTTCCAAAAGCATCATTGGCAGAGGGCAGGTTTTTAGTAATGAAAGGGTTGTCATCCTGATTCATACTGGATGGTAAGTCATCATATCCGCCACTGTAATCTTCCAGGTTATCAAATTTTCCCAGATGTCCAATAAACTTCAACCGAACGTTTTCTATACTACCATTACGGTGTTTGGCAATCATTATTTCTGCCTGACCGGCTGTTGGTGAGGCTTCTTCATCATCCCATTCGTCTATTTTGTAGTATTCAGGACGGTATAAAAAAGACACAATATCCGCATCTTGCTCAATCGCTCCTGATTCCCGTAAATCAGACAATAACGGTCTCTTGCTGGATCCACGGGTTTCTACCGCTCGAGATAATTGAGAAAGTGCAATAACAGGAACGTTCAATTCCTTGGCTAATGCTTTCAAGTTTCGGGAAATGCTAGAAATTTCCTGCTCTCTGTTTCCGCCTCCTTTTCCGTTTCCGCCAGCCGTCATCAATTGCAAGTAATCCACAATGATAATTCGGATCCCATGTTGCGAAACCAATCGCCTGGCTTTAGCCCGTAAATCAAAAATCGATAAGGAAGGCGTATCATCAATAAAGAGAGGTGCTTTTTCTAAGTTTTTAACTTTGGTACTCAACTGTTCCCATTCGTGTTTTTCTAGTTTTCCAGTACGCAATTTCTCTGATGACAAACCTGTTTCAGAGGAAATTAACCGGGTAATTAACTGTACTGATGCCATCTCCAGAGAAAATAAGGCCACTGGTATTCCGTAATCAATAGCCATATTTCTGGCCATGGATAATACAAATGCAGTTTTTCCCATTGCAGGTCGTGCCGCA
The DNA here is from genome assembly GCF_003970395.1 of Flavobacterium sp. GSP27. Lineage (NCBI taxonomy): Bacteria > Pseudomonadati > Bacteroidota > Flavobacteriia > Flavobacteriales > Flavobacteriaceae > Flavobacterium > Flavobacterium sp. GSP27. The sequence continues at coordinate 1,051 of NZ_RYDP01000005.1, forward strand.
ATAATAATTAAATCGCTGGGCTGCCAACCGGAAGTAATCTTATCTAACTTATCAAAACCAGTGGCAACACCGCTCAATCCTTCTTGACCGGCAATTTCTTCAATTCGTTTTTTTGCCTGTAGCACTAAACTTTGAGCTGTCTCTGAACTTCGTTTGATGTTTCCTTGTGTTATTTCATATAATTTAGATTCAGCTCTGTCTAATAAATCAAAAACATCCGCTGATTCATCGTAAGAGTCTTCAATGATTTCAGTAGAAATCCGAATCAAACTGCGTTGAATAAACTTTTGAAGAATGATTCTGGAGTGAAATTCAATGTGTGCCGAAGAGGATATCTTTTGCGTAAGCTGAATTAAGTAAAAATCACCGCCTGCTAAATCTAATTTTGCATTTTTCTTCAGTTGGGCAGAAACGGTTAATAAATCAATAGGCTGTGTTTCTGTAAACAATTGAACAATAGCCTCAAAAATATGTTTGTGTGCTTCTTTATAAAAAGCATCAGGTTGTAAAATGTCAATAACATCATCAACCCCTTTTTTGTCAATCATCATGGCACCAAGCACAGCCTCTTCTAAATCGAGCACCTGTGGTTGTAATTTTCCTTTTTCAAGGCTTATAATAGTCGTTTTATCAACCTTGACAGGATTAATATTTCTGAAGTTTTCCATGAAGCGAAAGTAACTAAAATTAAAAAAACATAGTCGTTGAGTTGTTACAAATAATTGTTCATAACTAACTATTTTTTGTTTATAACCAAAAAAAAATCCGAAACGGCAAGGCTTCGGATTAAATAGTAATTCGTAAGATTTTACTCTTTATATTCTCCCATTTTGCAGTATTTATCCATTCTTTGAGCCACTAATTCTGCTGTTGATAAGTCTTTCAATTCGTTGAAACCTTTCATAATATATTGCTCTACCGTTTTGAAAGCAGTTGCTCTGTCATAATGTGCACCGCCTAGTGGTTCAGGAATAATATCATCTACTAATTTTTGTTTTTTCATGTCAGCTGAAGTCAGCTTCAGTGCTTCGGCAGCTTGTTCTTTATATTCCCAGCTTTTCCATAAAATAGAAGAACATGATTCTGGAGAAATGACGGAATACCAGGTATTTTCCATCATGTATACCTTGTCACCAACTCCTATTCCTAATGCGCCACCAGAGGCACCTTCTCCTACGATAACAGTAATAATTGGCACTTTAAGACCAATCATTTCAAATATGTTTCTGGCAATGGCTTCTCCTTGTCCGCGTTCCTCGGCTTCTAATCCCGGGTAAGCCCCTGGAGTGTCGATCAACGTCAAAACAGGAATCCCAAATTTCTCTGCCATCTTCATCAATCGCAACGCTTTTCTATATCCTTCCGGATTGGCCATTCCAAAATTACGGAACTGTCGTGTCTTAGTGTTGAATCCTTTTTGCTGACCCACAATCATAAAGGATTGCCCGTCAATTTTTCCTAAACCACCAATCATGGCTTTATCATCTTTAAAACCTCTGTCGCCAAAAAGTTCCAGAAACGTATCGCCACACAAGGCACGCACGTGGTCCATTGTATACGGGCGGCTTGGATGTCTGGATAATTGGACACGTTGCCAGGCAGTCAAATTTTTATAGATTTTTCTTTTGGTCTCTTCTAGTTTTTTGTTGATTTGTTTGCAAGTATTCGTTACATCAACATCTGATTCCTGACCAATAATAAGACATTTATCTAACTGTTCTTCTAGTTCTTTTATTGGAAGCTCAAAATCTAAATATTCCATAGGATTTTTGCGTTTTTGTTTTTATTTCGAACCGCAAATATAAAATTTTAAATCGTTCGAAAAGGTAAATATTCTATTTATGTGTAAAAGTTTGCTTCTCTAAAGCGGGAGATTCTTTTTTAATTTTATTTTTTTGATAGTGTTTAATCACCCCGTTTAGGATTACGGTGATTACAATTATTAGTGCACCAATGTAAAATTCAAAACTCATTTTCTCTTTTCCGCCAAGGATAAAATAGGCCAAAACAATGCCGTAAACCGGTTCTAAATTCGTAGTCAGCATTACGGTATATGGCGTTAGTTTTTGCATTATTTTTACTGAAGCAGTAAAGGCGTAGGCGGTACAAACGGATGCCAGAATCAATATCAGGATCCAATTATTAGCCGTTAATACAAAGAAATCGGCCGTGAATTTTTGTTCGAACACAAAGTAAATCGATATGAAACCAACACCCGCCAGGAATTCATAAAACGAGATAACCGAAGGATCGTGATCCGCAATGAGTTTTCCGTTCATCAGCGTAAATAAAACACCTAATATAATGGATGCTAAGGCGTATAACATTCCGTCCAGGTAATTGATTTCGACCTTCATAATCAGTCCCAGCCCTGCAATTATGATCAGACCAAAAAAGACTTCGTACCACAGTACTTTTCGACCATAAAAAAGTGGCTCCAGCAGTGATGCAAAAAAAGCACCCAATGAAAAAACGGATAACGTAATAGACACATTAGAAACGTGGATCGCTTTGAAAAATAAAATCCAATGCAAAGCAATCAATAATCCGACAAAAATCAATTTAAAAAATGATTTTAGCGGAATCCGAAACGATTTTTTCTTATACACCAGAAAAAGAGCTAAAAAGATACCGGCAAAAAACATGCGGTACCACACCAAGGCATCTGCCGTTATAGTGATTAGAGCGCCTAAAATGGCGGTAAAACCCCAAATAAAAACAATCAAATGGAGGTTTAAGTAACTTTTTAAATTATCGTTTTGCATTTCGTAATAGGTAGATGGCTAAAATTCCAAAAGCAATATTGGGCAACCAAACCGCTAATAGGGGAGGGAAACTGGATTTTTCTGCAAGAACACCAAAGATTTTATCAAAGAATACAAAGGCAAAAGCCAGCGCAATTCCTATGGCCAGATTCGTTCCCATTCCGCCTCTTCGTTTCATCGATGAGACTGCAACTGCAATGATGGTCAGGATAAATGCGGATATCGGGACACTGTATTTTTTGTACAAAACCACTAAATAGATGTTGATATTAGAGGAACCGCGTTCTTTTTCTTTGGCAATAAAGGCATTCAATTTTCCTAAATTCAGGGTTTCTGCAATATACACCACTGGAGTTAAATCCTCTAAATCGAATGTGAAAACAGCCTCTTTCTGGGGTAGTTTTTCAATTTTATCATTCAGTTCGCCCACCGTTCTTTTTGTATAATCATACAGGGTGTAGGTACTGTCCTTTGGATTCCATTTGATCCTGCTGGCCGTGATTTTATGAACGAGTTTTTCGTTTTTAAATTTTTCCAGTGAAAAATTAAAAGCTATTTTAGACTCCGTATTAAAACTGTTTACATAGATAAATTCATCATCACTAATTTGGCGATACACATCCGTATTATCCCCGCGCATGGCCTCTTTTCCGCCTCCTTTTAAATACGTATACCTAAAGTTATTAAAGCCTTCGCTGGCAGCGGGAACAACAAAAAATCCCATTAGTAAAACAAAGACAGAAACTATGGAAGCACCAATAATATACGGTCTTAAGAAACGCGTAAATGAAATTCCGGAGCTTAAAATAGCAATAATCTCCGTATCATTTGCCAGTTTTGAGGTAAACCAAATCACCGATAAAAACAAAAATATCGGAAAAAGAGAATTCGCAAAATAAACCGTAAAGTTGTAGTAATAAAGTGCAATCTCTAAAAACGGAACCTTGTTTTCCAGCATTTTGTTGATCTTCTCAGATACATCAACAACAATTCCTATGGGGATAAACAACAACAACATCACCACAAATGTGGTTAAATATCTTTTTAGGATGTATTTGTCTATTATTGTAAGCATAGTTTTGGGTATTAGGTTTTAGGTTTTGGGTTTTGGTTACTAAAACCTAATACCCCTAACCTAATTTACAATCTCTGGTTCATGTTTTTCACCATCATTTCTTTCCAAGGTCTAAAATCGCCCGCTAAGATATGTTTTCTGGCCTCCCGAACCAACCACATATAAAAACCAAGATTGTGTATCGTGGCAATTTGTTTCCCCAAGTATTCATTGGCAGCAAAAAGGTGACGCAAATACGCTTTCGTATATTCTGTATCTACAAAGGTGATTCCCATTTCGTCAACGGGCGAAAAATCAGCTTCCCACTTTTTGTTTTTGATATTGATGGTGCCATTCGCTGTAAATAACATTCCATTTCTGGCGTTTCGCGTAGGCATCACACAGTCAAACATGTCAATCCCAAGGGCAATATTTTCGAGAATATTTATCGGAGTTCCCACACCCATCAGGTAACGCGGTTTGTCTTCCGGTAAAATTTCGCAAACTATTTCGGTCATGGCATACATTTCTTCGGCAGGTTCCCCTACGGAGAGTCCACCAATGGCGTTTCCTACTTGATTAGAATTTGCAATATATTCCGCTGATTGCTGACGCAAATCCTTATAACAGCTTCCTTGAACAATTGGGAAAAAAGCCTGATCGTAACCGTATTTTACAGGCTGCGTGTCTAAATGATTGATGCAACGATCCAGCCAGCGGTGTGTCATTTTCATCGAGCGTTTTGCATAGTTGTAATCACAGGGATACGGCGTACATTCATCAAACGCCATGATAATATCGGCACCAATGGTACGCTGAATTTCCATCACATTCTCTGGCGTAAAAAAGTGATAGGAACCATCAATGTGCGATTTGAACTTCACGCCCTCCTCCTTGATTTTTCTATTGGCCGAAAGCGAATATACTTGGTAGCCACCAGAATCCGTCAAAATATTACGGTCCCAGTTCATGAATTTATGCAAACCTCCGGCTTTCTCTAGGATTTCCGTTTGAGGTCGCAAGTATAGGTGGTAGGTATTTCCCAGAATAATATCCGGGTTAATGTCTTGTTTCAATTCCCGTTGATGCACTCCTTTGACCGAAGCTACGGTACCCACAGGCATAAAAATTGGGGTTTCAATCACCCCGTGATCAGTAGTAATACTTCCCGCTCTGGCTTTGGACAGCGGATCTTTTTTTAATAAATCAAACTTCATCTAGTATTTTTATTGTTTTTTCGGTCACATGCTATTCGCCAATAAAGCTGTTTTACCAAACATTTACCGCAGCGCAGAACATAGCAACGTATTTCAACCGATTGTTCGGCTGGCAAAGATAGGTTAATTTGAAACCTACATCAAAAAAATGTTTGCCATCCCGCAAAGTAATAAAGTGCATCGAAAGCTGTGGGATGACAACCAAAACAACCTTTTTTTTTAAGAAATAATTAAACAATAATAGTATTCAAAAACACACATACCATTTAGCACATGGACTTGGGCGTGCCCTAAAAAGGTCGGGCTATCCGTTATAATCTTTTACTGCGCTGCGCTTCATAAAAGGATTTCCACTATTATCCCTCACGCGAGATTTGGTTTAACAGTAACTAAATTTTCCCATTACTATTCAAAAAGCATCCAACAAATAAAAAGTCCTTTTGATGATTTGTAAGAAAATTTTAGTATATTTGAAACTAAGTAAAGCGAAACAAACCTTCGCCAATCTACCCAATTTTGGGTGTATATGCGAAGGTTTGTTTCGCTTGTATACAAGTTAACTGACACCTTTGAGCTACACAAAACGATTAAACTAAATCTCATAATTGAAAAATAATTGCAAATGAAAAATTATACAAACAAGCAAGGTTACATTTTAGCTTTAATTATTGCTTTTATTTATGCCTTTATTTCAAAAGAAAACTTTGATTTTTATTCTTTTCTTGGAGGTATTGTTGGTGCTCTATTAATGAATAGTATTTTATCGGGGATTATTACCGTTTTTTGGAAATTTAAAAATTTTGGTAAAGTTTTAGGCATTACCTCTGTAATAATTTGTTCATTAGCTTTTTTAGGAAATAGAAAGAACGATATTGAACAAAAAGAAAAAGTTGAAATTGAAAGGAAAAATTTAAGCACTATCGATGGTAATTTTAGAAAAGCTTATAATAAATTCCAGCACAAGCTTACAAATGATAATAGAAAGGATATTTTGAATAATTTAATTTCTTCCAACGATATAATATTTGAAGATACTAAACTGGTTTTAAATAAAATAGATGACGCAACAGAGTATTATAGTTGGATAGAAAAAACAAATGATTCCCTTTTTAAAGACTTAGGCAAACAATTAGAAGATTACAAATTAAAACTAACAGACGAAACTAAAGAATATGAGGTTGAAAAATTTCAAAGACAAACAACTGTAGCTAAAATGAACACAATTTTTAATTATTCAAACGTAATGAGTATAATTTTTGAAATGAGAAACCTTATATCAATAAGAAACAATTGCAAACATCAAAATAAGAATGGAAAACTGATTTTTTTTACTGAAAAATGTATAAAAGATTGGAACATTGCACAAGAAAAATACAACGAAAATGTTATAAATTTGAATGAACATAGAAACAATTTAATTAATCAAAAATGAGAAAAGAAATCAAAATAGCTATAGTAGTCTTCGTTATAATTGCTATCATTATAAATTCAAGAAGAGTTTCTAAAGATAAATTAGAAATGATGATTTTAGTTCAATTATCAGATATAAGTGAAAAATGCAACAAAAGAGCTGAACTCAACATAACTACAAAATTAGATTATAATGATTCATTATATAACTCTTACATAGACGATTCATATAAATACAAAGATTTTTGTAATTTGAGTATTGATTCTATGCATTCTATAGTAAAAAAAGATGTTGAAAAATTCTATAAAAATGAATGGAAATTTATTTATTAAAATATTTATCGTATTGAAGAAAATCATTTGTACTATATTAATAATTAGTAGCTTTATTTCATACAGCCAAGCCAAAAAACAGGAGAAAGACATTTCGGCTTCATCCGTTTGGGGTTTTTTTACGGCTATGGAAACTACAATTGAAACCATTTATGATTACGAACCTGAACTACGAACAAAAATTAATGAGTTAAAATTTTTAAAAACATCAAATTTTCCTAATAGTAAAAATAACGCGTTTAATTATTTGAAAAACGAAACTAATTATCTGATTTATTCTAAAAAAAAAATAGATTCATTAGAAATTGAATGGAAAATCGGTTCAATACTTACTTCAAAAGCTGAAAGGATAGAATTTTTAAAAAAGATCGAAAATTACTTAAAAGGAGAAATACCATCTCCAATGCTTGAAAATGTATTGCTATTTGAATACCAAAATCAACCGCACAAGGAGTTTGTAAACGGTTACACTTACACCTTTAATACAAAAGGACATAAAAAAGCTAAAAATACAGAAATTTCGCTTGACATACCAAAATCCTGGACTGCTCGTGAAGGCAGACAACCAAATGTAATTCAACTTTTCTCTTCAGATTGTGGTAACGGTAAATATACAATAAGCATTATGACTGGCGAAATGCAATATACAAAAGAAGAATTAGGCGATTTGACTTTTGAAGAAATTGATAAAATATATAAAGAAGATATATTTACAGAGGAATATGCAAAAAATTTTATTCAAGGTAAATTCATTTCTTATAAACCAATGAACATTGCAGGTAGAGCAGGCTTTTTAGTTGTCTATGAAGATATCAATGAAAAAATGGGAATGAAAATCAAAATGAGAAATAGCGTATATATTTTTCACGATGTAACTAATTTACATTTTATTAATTGTGGAATTGTTAGTTCGGACATAGCGGAAAATCTTGAAGAAAAATCAACCATAATTAATCCTCTTTTCTTTATGATTGTAAATTCTATTGTTGTTCCGAAAAAGAATAACGATATTATAGAATTAAAAGGTACAGAACATCAAAAGATTATTGATGTTAAAATTGCAGAAACTAATTTTGACTTTATTTTTGATACAGGAGCATCAGTTTCATTAATAAACAAAAGTATAATTAATAACCTTTTAGAAAACGGAGTAATTTCAAATAGAAATTTTCTAGAAAAAAAATATATGGTGACTGCTGATGGTAAAAAACATTTGGTTGAGTTGTGGAATTTGCCGAAAATTATAATTGGTGGTAAAAAAATAAATAATGTAGATTTTGCAGTTATGGATGGTAACATTACACCATTATTAGGAATGAATATTATAAACAGATTAAATATATATAAAATTGATTTAGAAAATTATAAGATTTATCTAAAAAATGAAAATTGAATAACAAAAGAATAAAAGGTGTCAGTTAACAGCTAGGGATTCGTTGCGTGCGCAGCACGAACAATGAATTATAATCACCGAATACCAACAAAAATAAATTCAATGAGGTAAACCCGTGTTGAACGAACCGATTGTACGTCCGTCAACACTATGGAGTTAGCGTAAAGATTTTAGAGAGAATTATAAGAGGCAAGCGAGCCTCTTTTTTTGTAGCGTGGTTTCAGCTTGGTTTTTCTCGTGCTTTCCATCACTATTGAGCATAATTGCCCTTACCCATAATTTAGCTTTTATAGGAATTTGAACTTTGGCTGGGTATTCCGGGGCAAACTGAACACCCTATTCCGGTTTAAACTGTACAGGAGAACTGATGTTATGGGCTATGGCTGCTCGCTATCGCTCGGGTGGCAAATCCGAAAATAGGAATGAATTTAGTCCCAAACCCGCTGTAGTCCCAGAACGTTAGTGGCTATGGCACTACCCCACAATAAAAATAATATGATTTTCTAATTTTCCCAAAGGCACGAGCCATATTGTGAGCACAGTTTATAAAACTGCGCTAACTGTTGTGGTATATCGGAGCGATCGGGTATAAAACCCTAGATGTTTAAAAGTAGAATTTACTGATGTTGTAAGTAAAATCAATTTGGGATAAGGGAATTTATTTTTAAAAACCATTAAAATGTAGATTTGACTTATATTTTATTAAAGACATGAATAAATCTTTTCATTTTAAAAGATATCAAGATTAGTTGCGACTTTTGGGAATTAGTTCACCCACAACAATAATCAAATAAAATAACATGACTATCCTTTACTTGTACAAATGCTAAAAAAAGCTTATATTTGAGTCATCAACCCATTAAATTCAAATTAAGAACCTGCCTGAATTTTTCGAAAAATACCCTGATTAAGCCACATGTGATAAGGGATTCAAAGCTAAACGACTTGAAATGGGAATTGTATGTAAAAAGTGTAAACACAGCGAACATTACTTTCGTAAGACAGATTTAAAATTTCAATGTAAAAAATGCGGTAGTCGTGTCAGTCTTCGTTCAGGTACTGTTATGGAGAATACTAATTTGCCTTTTCAATATTGGATGATCTGTATTGAACTCATGACGCTGTCAAAAAAGAGTTTTTCGGCATTAGAAATGCAACGTATGTAGGGTCACAAACTGTATGAACACATTTGGTTTATGATGCATAAGATAGTATGCGTGACGAAAAACATCAATTAAAAGGCTGTGTTGAATTTGATGAAAGATTGTTTTAAATAATTGACATAAAAGATGTTATCAATTAAAATAAAAATAAAACAGTCAAGAATCTACTCCTAATAAGCGAGATCGTGGAAGTGAAAGACAAGGAAAGGTATTGGTAATAGTTGAATCGAAACCCAGTATCTCTGCACCAAAAAAGGGTAAACCAAACAGAAAAGTTGGTTGTCTAAAAAGGGTAGTTATGAAAGATTTGAAATCTGCAAACAAAACAGCATCTGTGTTAAGCGATGGTTACACCAGGGTATGCTAAACTCAAAGAAGTGATAACAAATCATTATGTTGTAGTAGAGCCAGACAAGAAAAAGGCGGCAAAGATATTTCCTTGTGTAAATAGAACAATCAGTAATACCAAAAAAGTACTTTTAGATATTCATCATAATTGTGTAAACCAGTAATATGTACATAATTATCTTGATGAGTTCTGCTACAAATTTAACAGACGGTATTTTGGAAACAAACTATTGGATAGACTCATGATTAATGCTTTAGAAACAACTTAGTATTAGTTACTGATAGTCATATGTAATAATATAGTATTGTATAACTTTATCAGCACTAATGAATCATGATAAAATTAATAACAATTGTAGTTGCTTTATTTGTTACTAAATTAACTGCACAAGATAATTATCTAGCTTTTTCGGTTGCGTTTGACGTTAGGAATACAATTATGGGAAGTGAACCAACAAATAATGAATCAGCTAAAGACTTTTTAGTGCAATTTTCAATGGTTAGCAAAGATGTAGAAGTCAACATAGGGTATGAAACGTTTCCAAGATTAGATTTTTCTAAGTATACGATTGGAGTGGGATATCACACCCATTTCTATGTAAATTTATTTAGAAGAGTTATTCACACTGTTTTTATACCTAGTATAGAACCTACATTAATAAACAGAAATGGTGATTGGGGAGGAGGAATTGGGTATAATCAAGAGTCTTCTCATTTATCGTTAGGGTTGAATTTAGGGCTTAGGTGGGATTTATCAGATGATATAGCTGTAGAATATTTATTTAATGCCTTACCCAGAAACGACTTGAAGGCTATGTATGGAAATACAATGGATATTACAAATGGAAAGGCGTCTGTTAGCGGTGTTCCAATTATAGGCAGTAATTTTATTAAAGTTGTTTATAAAATAAATCACTACTAACGGACTAAATAAATTCAAGACAAAGGGCTACTTTTAACAGTAAGTACTTAAAATAAATAGGCTTGTCCGTTTAATTACCTATAGTTCATTCCATCGATGATTAACTCCAAGCAATGATTAGTCTTTTCATTGTTTTATCTTAAAAATATCTTCGATTGAATTTATAACCAGACCGCGAGTGTTTGCAGAGAATCGTTGGAATAATTTTGCAAACAGTGCCAATTCCAATTTGCCACAAAAATAAGTCTAATAAAACCACTTCTATTTCGCACTCTAAATGGGCATAATTTCTTGCTGAATCATTCTCTTTGTGGGCACGGATTGCAAATCGCTATCGTTGTCCGAAAAATTAGATATCCGAGCGGTCGCGGCTCAACCCATCACTTTGCGAACCGCCGTATACGAGACCCGTACGTACGGTGGTGTGAGAGGCGCACTCCGTCAGTTTTTGGCGGAGCCGTCTACTCGATTGCCTGCAGTATATATTACCTCCAATTATTTTCAGATTTATATAATATTCCGTCTTTTTTTATGAATGGAAGTGATATAAACGCACCAATTAGTCCAAAAATAAATGTCAAAATACCATTTTGTACACCAAAAGGCAAATTTGCAAAATCATCCATTCCTAGAACAGAATCGCCATTTTTTTCTGCCATTTTTCTTAAACTTTCTGCAAATTTAGCTGGAATAGAACTATCAAAAAGAAAATAAACATAGTCAATTATTAGAAAGATTATGAATCCAATTAAAAATGATAAAAGTATCTGATAAATTCTTTTGGATGATTTTTCTTTGTTTTTGAGAACTTCTTTTATGTTTTTATTTAACATAATTATGTTAATTGGAATTATACACATAAATAAGAAAAAACCAGCTAAAATTGACATAAATGAAATTTCAAGTAAATCTAGCCCATCTCTTTGCCAATATAATAATGTTATGATTGTTAGGGCAGAAGTAAATACACCAACAAGTATTCCAGCTAATAAGATATTTTCAGCATTAGTACTGATAGATTTGTTATTTTTCATGCTTAAAGTATTTAATAGATGAAACCATAGAAACAAAAAGTAAAACAAAAACAATCATTATATTGGACAATACATTCGTATCCATATTTAACAATTTTAATGCAACAAGTGACATGATAAATGGTTGTAGGAAAAAACATGCGAAAATTAATATATAATATATGTGTGTTTTTGATATTAAAATCCTTTTAGTAATTTTGTTTAGTGGATATTTCCATAAAAGTAAATTTAAACTAAACATAGAGATTATGATAAAATATTTCATATTTTCTTAGATTTATTGATTTATATTACATTTGTTAGAACAATGAATAGGAATTATTTTTCGATTTAGAGGTGTCAATACCTTTTATGAGCAACCATAAGCAAAGCGATAACTCTCCAATAAAAATCGGGATAGCAAGATATATAAACAATGGATTTTCAAAGCCTTTTGAAAGGAACATTGTAAAGCTATTTACCAAGTAACACAAACCCGTAAAGGCATAAAGTACCCCAAATATTTTAGGTAGAAATTTTGATTTATAAATTACATAACCTACAATTAGACAGTAAAATCCAAAGAACACCAAACCAATAGCGTAGCCTTGTGTCTGAATATTTAGTGATAGTAGAGAAAGGGTTGCAAGTTGATCAGGTTGGAATGTCTTTAAGTAAGTATCGTTGCTTAATATCAGTAATGGTGAAATTTGATTCAGAAGATTTACTGCAATTATAGCAGTTTGGATAATAACAAATGCTACTGCTAGTTGTAATAATAGCTTATTTGTTCGTTTGAATAAAAAATAAATAATCAGTATGGTCGGTAAACCAACTACAAAGTTGATTAGGTCAGCAACAAAACCCCAACGAAAAAGCATTTCGTTGGTTTGAATGTTATGAGCGGTAGTCAAAGCATCGTTTGACACTCTTAATGCTTGTCTAACGAAAACTTCGGAAAATAATCCTGTAGCTATTACAATTAAATAGCAAAAGCCTGCAATTCGTGCTAAATTTTTATTTGAAATCATTTTGTTGGAGGTATAAGTTAGTCATTGTCGTTTTTCTATATCTGTCAGTTAAATTTACTTTTCGTTACATTAAGTTTGCAGGTTGTTTTCTTGCCTGACCGCGAACTAGTCTATAAGCGAAACGAACCTCCGGATATACACCCAAATATGAGTAGATTGGCGAAGTTTTGTTTCACTTTGTCTATTTTCAAATGTATTTAATTTTCTTACAAATCATCAAAATGGCTTTTAAATTCTTTTCCATAAAAAAAGCGCTTCTTTTCAGGAACGCTTTAAGAAAGTATAGAATAAATTATTTTTTATCAACCCATTTTCTGGCATTGACAAAAGCTTCATGCCAAGGCGAAACTTCATCGTCTCTATCTTTTGGATAATGTGCCCAGTTCCATTGAAATGTAGAGCGCTCAATGTGTGGCATCATTACTAAATGTCGTCCTGTTTTGTCGCAAAGCATGGCCGTATTGTAATCCGATCCGTTTGGATTAGCAGGATAACCTTCATAGGCATATTTAGAAACAATAGTATAATTTTCTTCCCCCATTGGCAAGTTGAATTTTCCTTCGCCATGCGAAACCCAAACTCCAAGCGTACTTCCTGCTAATGAAGAAAGCATCACTGAATTGTTTTCCTGTATAGTCACTGATGTAAAAATACTTTCGTGTTTGTTGCTTTCGTTATGCAGCATTTTTCCGTGTACGTCATGCTCCGGATTAATTACTTCCAATTCCATGAACAATTGACAACCATTACAGATTCCAACAGACAAGGTGTCGTCTCTCTTAAAGAAATTGTCTAAAGCGGTTTTTGCTTTTTCATTGTATAAAAATGCTCCCGCCCAACCTTTGGCAGAACCCAATACATCTGAATTCGAGAATCCACCAACTGCGCCAATGAACTGAATGTCTTCCAATGTTTCACGACCTGAAATTAAATCGGTCATGTGAACATCTTTTACATCAAAACCGGCTAGGTACATGGAATTTGCCATTTCGCGTTCCGAATTACTTCCTTTTTCACGGATAATAGCTGCTTTAGGACGCGGTTTAGAATTGTCAATAACTGGTTTTTTTCCTGTAAAATGTGTTGGAAAAGTATACTGTAACGCTTGATTTTTATAATTATCATAACGCGCTTGAGCCATTCCGTTTTTCGATTGTTTTTGGTCTAATAAAAAAGAAGTTTTGAACCAAATATCTCTGTATTTAGCGATGTCGAAAGTCAAAATTTCAGGAGAAGAACTGATTATTTCCAGTTTGGCTCCCTCTCCTTCGGGGAGGGCTGGGGAGGGGATTCCCAATTTATAGAAAGAAACGGTATTAGCATTCAATTTAGATTCTACTTCAGCATCCGATTTTGCTTGGAAAACAATTCCGATATTTTCAGCAAAAAGATATTTGATGATGTCTTTTTCTTCGAATCCCGAAGCTTCGGGAGAGAAATCTATTTTAGCTCCCAAATTCACATCGGCAAAACACATTTCCAATAAAGTAGTAATCAAACCACCACTCCCAATATCGTGTCCTGCAAGAATATTGTTTTCTAAAATTAATTCTTGAATGGTATTGAACGCTCTTTTGAAAAATGCAGCGTCTTTAATCGTGGGTACTTCTTGTCCAATAGTATTCAACGTTTGTGCAAACGAAGAACCGCCTAATTTGAAATCATCTTGAGATAAATTAATGTAATAAATAGAACCGCCATCTCTTTGTAAAACAGGCTCTACTACTTTTCTAATATCGGTACAATTTCCACCTGCTGAAATAATCACCGTTCCCGGCGCAATTACTTCTTCATTTGGATATTTTTGTTTCATGGAAAGAGAATCTTTTCCGGTTGGAATGTTGATTCCCAATTCGATTGCAAAATCTGAACAGGCTTGAACAGCTGCGTATAAACGGGCGTCTTCGCCTTCGTTTTTACACGCCCACATCCAGTTTGCCGAAAGTGAAATTCCCTTTAATCCGTCTTTTATTGGTGCCCAAACAATGTTTGATAAAGATTCAGCAATGGCAGTTCTTGTTCCTGCCACCGGATCAATTAATGAAGCAATAGGCGAGTGCCCAATCGAAGTGGCAACTCCTTCTATTCCTTGATAATCCAAGGCCATTACGCCACAATTATTCAAAGGCAATTGCAAGGGTCCGGCATTTTGTTGTTTGGCAACTTTACCACCCACACAACGGTCTACTTTATTGGTCAACCAGTCTTTACAAGCTACAGCCTCCAATTGAAGTACCTGCTCTAAATAGGTTGAAATGTTTTTCTTGTCGTAACTTAAATCAGTATAATTTCTTTCAATTGTTTTGTCTGTCATAACCACTTTTGGAGAACTTCCAAAAAAGTCTTCTAAAGCGAAATCCATTGGTTTAGCTCCTGTTGATTTTGATTGAAAAGTAAAACGGTGATCTCCGGTTACGTCTCCCACTTGGTACATTGGAGAACGTTCTCGATCCGCAATTTTTTGCAATAAATCGATGTTTTCCTTTGCAATAACCAATCCCATTCTTTCCTGAGATTCGTTACCAATGATTTCTTTTGCGGAAAGGGTAGGATCTCCCACAGGCAATTTGTCTAAATCAATTAATCCGCCAGTTTCTTCCACTAATTCCGAAAGACAGTTTAAATGTCCGCCAGCACCGTGATCGTGAATCGAAACAATTGGATTAATATCGCTTTCTACCAAACCACGAATGGCATTGGCAGCACGTTTTTGCATTTCTGGGTTCGAACGTTGGATGGCGTTCAACTCAATTCCTGAACTGAAAGCTCCGGTATCTGCTGAAGAAACTGCTGCTCCACCCATTCCAATTCTATAATTTTCACCACCAAGGATAACAATTTTATCGCCTGTTTGTGGTTTTTTCTTAATCGCTTGATCTAATTTTCCGTACCCAATTCCGCCCGCTTGCATAATTACTTTGTCGTACCCTAATTTTCGACCCGTCACACTGAGCGTGTCGAAGTGTTCGTGTTCGAAAGTCAGGATAGAACCTGTAATTAACGGTTGTCCAAATTTATTCCCAAAATCAGAAGCTCCGTTGGACGCTTTGATCAAAATATCCATTGGCGTTTGATACAACCATTTTCTTTCGGCCATACCATTTTCCCAAGGTCTACTGCCCTGAGCGGAGTCGAATGGGGCTTCTAAACGAGAGTAGGAAGTCATGTAAACTGCAGTTCCTGCCATTGGCAAAGAACCTTGTCCACCTGCTAAACGATCCCGAATTTCTCCGCCAGAACCTGTTGCAGCCCCATTGAAAGGCTCTACCGTTGTTGGAAAATTATGTGTTTCTGCTTTTAATGAAATAACCGAATCAAATTCTTTGACTTCATAAAAATCAGGTTTATCAGCGCTTTTTGGAGCAAATTGTTGTACCCGAGGCCCTTTTACAAAAGCAACGTTATCTTTGTAAGCCGAGACAATATCGTTCGGATTTTCTTGGGATGTTTTCTTGATTAATTTGAATAAAGAAGATTCTTTTTCTTCCCCGTCAATGATGAATTTTCCATTGAAAATCTTGTGACGACAGTGTTCTGAATTGGCTTGTGAAAAACCAAAAATCTCAGAATCTGTTAGTTTTCGCCCTAATTTAAGCGCTAGATTATCTAAATATGCTACTTCTTCCGGACTCAAAGACAATCCTTCTTGTTTGTTGTAAGCAGCAATATCATCGATGTCCAAAATAGCTTCCGGAAGTACATTGATAGTAAAAATATCTTGATTCAACTCGGTGTACTTTTGCGAAAGCATCGGGTCAAAATCAGAAAAATCAGCGGTCGCTTTATGAAATTCCTCGATTCTAATGATGCCGGATATTCCCATGTTTTGGGTGATTTCTACAGCATTAGTACTCCAAGGGGTTATCATTGTGGCGCGAGGACCAACAAAAAAATCCGTCAGTACGGATTTTTCTATTTTATTTGAATTGGCAAAAAGCCAGTTGAGTCTTGAAATGTCTTGAGCTGACATTTCGACTTCGCTCAATGCGTTTTGCGTATGTACGGCATAAACAGTCTTGCTTTGGTTTTCAAAGAAATGGATCATTGTTATGTAGTTTGTTGTATTGCGGTGCAAATTTAGTCAATTAAGATTAAATTTGGAGTAAAAAAAAAGCGGCAATTTGCCGCTTTGTTAATTAGTTGATTATTAATTTCTTGAGGACTGAATTGGAATCAATAGTCACTCGAACCAAGTACGTTCCTTTTACACTATTTGGCAGCGTAATTTCTGATTTGGTGCTGTTTTCGTCGCTGTAAATTTTCTGACCAATTATAGAATAAATTTCGATAGCATACCTTTTATTCGAATTATTGATAGAGAAAGTTCCATTGGATGGATTTGGATAGAGGGCAATATCATTTATATCTAAAGCCACACTGGTTTTTGGTGTTTTTTCAATCGTACGACTTCCTAAATTGTTACACGTATCTGATGTAAAGGAATCCCATTGGGTTGTTTTATTAAAAGTAGTTGTTGGTGCCGTAACGGTTGATTTTCTTCTCAGGGTTTGATCCGCCGCAAAGTTTGCAGTTCCACCGTTAAAAGTTCCAATGATATCAATTAAGACGCCATTTTTGAATAAACCTACAGCATCATTCCCATTAAAAGTCATTTCAGTTGCTGATGTAGAAAGGTTTGCTGAGCTTGTAGGATAACAACTAGACGCCATTAAACTATTTACGATTGTGAATTTACTGCCGGTATTCAACGTTCCTGCTAAAGATAGTCCAGTGCTCCATGAACCGGAACCATTCGTTTGTTTTTTGATGGTATAAATCGATAAGCTGATCGCGGCGCCAGTTGCGTTCGAAATTTCCAAAGCTTTATTGTTTGAAGAGCCTTCAATATATTCTGAAAATAATAAATCTGTTGCAGTTGAACCACTTGCTGCAGCAGTTGTCACATTCACCGTGTTACTTGGGCCAGAGATATTTCCTGCAGCATCTTTAGCTTTTACAAAGAAAGAGTAGGCAGTAGAAGCGGTTAGCCCAGTGATAGTGGTTGTTGTTCCGGTTGTGGTTGTTTTTAAAGCACTGTTCATATACACATTATAACCCGTTACTCCACTATTATCAGAGGAAGCCGTCCAGTTTAATGAAACGGAATTTGATGTTGTTCCGCTAGCAACTAAATTCGTTGGAGTAGTTGGGGCTTGTGCATCAGCGCTTGGGTTCCAAATTGCCTGTACATACTCAGGATGATCAATATAAGGATTCCTATTGTTTTGAGAATTATAAATGGCATTGTTGCGATCAATTTCTCTAGTGCTGACAGGATCTTGGTTGTGCCAAGTAATCAATACGTTTAAAAAAGCGGTCGTGAACACTTGATTACTCGATCCATTGAACATTGCATAGGAATAACCAGCAACTGTATTTTCATAACGGGTGGCAAAATAAAAATACATTCGGGCAATATCGCCTTTGAATTCATTGATAGGTTCAAAAATAGGTCCTGAATAACCAGAAGTTGTACTCGTTCCAAGTTTACTTCCGTTTAAGGAAGTCCAAGATGCTGAAGTCACCGGTCCGTGCGGATAATTAGAACGCTGACCGTTTACTTTTCCGTCTGTGGGTGTGATGAAATGGGCATCTGAAACCATTGGGGCTGCAGAACCAAAAGTAGATTGCGGAATGATGTGTTCTCTATTGTAACAATCTCCTTCTACACTATAAGTGCCACATCTTTGGGTTGTTCCGGCGGAGTAGTTATAAGGGTCTGTTCCGGCAGGATTTTCAGAATACATGTCTAAAATTGTGGCGTCATTTTCAAAGTAATAATCCCTATCCGAGGTTTGATATATGGTGTATAAACCGCCATATCCGTTATCCGTATGCCCTTTGATGACGTTGTATAATTGTGTTTTGAGTGTGTAGCCAGTTCCTGTGGCGGTGTTGTAATAACCACTTGGTATTTGGGCTATCGTTGCTGTGACGAACAGTAATAATAATGTAGAGTAGATTTTTTTCATAATTTAAATTTGTTTTGGTTATTGGGGTTAGTCTCAGGCTTCCAAATGGGAAAATACTGAAGACTCACAAATTTATAACATTTTGGATGGTATATGTTATGAAATTATGAAGGTATTTGCATTTTTATTAACATAATTAGTAACATTTGAAGTACAACAGGTTGCATTTTTTTTAGAAAAATAAACAGGAAACCTGTAGCGCTAAGTTGTAAAGGAGCTAAAGCAATTTTTTATGTATAAAACAAGTCTAAAATAAAACAAAAAAAGCGGCAATAAATGCCGCTTTAAAAGAAATGGTTCGTACTTAAATTAGTTTACAATTAGTTTTTTAGTAACTGATTTAGAATCGTTGGTTATTTTAATTAAATAAACTCCTTTTTGAAGATTGTTAACCGCTGCAGAAGAACTGTTGGTATACTCTTTTTCAAAAACTTTTTGTCCTAATACTGAAAATACTTGAACCGAGTATTTTTCATTTGAATTATTGAAATTTATTTTGATATTTCCATTGGATGGATTGGGATAAATTTCAAAACTTTTTGTTTCTAATTGATCAACACCAAGTGAAGCGGCACAAGTCCAAGAAAGATCATCAAATCGAACACGATTTGATGCTGTGCTGTTTCCAGAAAGGGTAATAATCACATTCCCAGTTACATTGATGTTTGGTATTGTCGTCGTCGTTGACGTACTGCTGTAAGGGATAGTGCCAACTTCTGTTCCATTGACATTCAGTTTAAAAGATCCTGCAGATCCAGAAAAAATAAGCTGGGTGGTAACTGTCAAATCCTTGATACCATTAGCAACAGATGAAGAGGTAAGAGCGCCATTTCGTATTGTTATTGCTCTTGAATTTAATGTTTGGTCGGTACGAGAATCAGTAGAGGTCCATGTTATTCCTGCGTTAGTCCACGTTTGTGTAGCATAAGAACTTGCATTTGCAGGAATAGTTTGAAAATCTTCAGAGGCACAAAAAGTGGTACCGGCAGCTGGTGCTTTAGTGGTTCCATTTACTGATGTACTGGCAACCGAAGAATTTCTTTCAGCATCTCTGGTTATAATATAAAAGGAATAAGTGGTAGATGCAACTAAACCGTTTACTGTAGCAGTTAACCCTGTTTCGGTAGATTTTAATGTACCGTTTACATACACATCATAACCGGTAACACCAACATTATCTGTAGCTGCTGTCCATGTTAAAGTAGCCGAGTTTGATGTGGTACTAGTTACTGTCAAATTTGTTGCAGCTGTTGGAGATTCTGTATCGGCAGGTTGTGTAGTCCAAACTGATGCTACATAACTTGGATTGTCAATGTAAGGATTTCTATTGTTCTGGCGCGCATAAATAGCGTTGTTACGGGCAATTTCTCTGGCACTTACCGGATCTTGATTGTGCCAAGCCAGCAGTTGATTTAAAAATGCGGTGGTAAATACTTTACTAGTTGAATTGTTGAACATTGGGTAATTGTATCCGGCAACTGTATTTTCATAACGAGTGGCAAAATAGAAATACATACGGGCAATATCCCCTTTGAATTCATCTATTGGTTCAAAAACAGGACCTGTATAACCTGCTGTTGTACTGGCTCCAAGTTTACTTCCGTTAAGGGTAGTTTGAGTAGCGGTTGCTACTACAGAATGCGGGTAATTAGATCGGATTCCATTTACTTCTCCGTCAGTAGGCGTTATGAAATGCGCATCAGAAACCATTGGTAAGGCTTCGCTGAATATAGATTGCGGTATAATGTGTTCTCGATTGTAACAATCTCCTTCTTTTGCGTAACCACTGCTTCCGCATCGTTGCGTAGTTGCAATAGTGTACGTATATGGATCAGCTCCGGCAGGATTTTCAGAGTACATATCTAAAACTGTTCCGTCCTTTTCAAAGAAATTATCAATATCGGAAGTTTCATAAGTAACATATAAGCCTGCATACGTTTGTACTGTATGGTCTTTGATGATGTTGTATAATTGAGTTTTCAACGTGTAGCCCGTTCCTGTGGCATTGGTATAATATCCTGCTGGCGCTTGCGCAAAACCTGCCGTGAAAAGAAATAAAAAGAGAAGTGAGTAGATTTGTTTCATAGTCTGATAATAGATTAAATTGGTTTTAAAATAGATTGGATTTTTGAGTGAAATTTTTGATAAAACTACTCTTTAAATCGGTGTATCAGGTTACTAAATAGTTAATTATAGGAGGCGTTTTGTCTTAGTTTGTGTTGTCATTCAAAGTTGTTTATTTTGGGAATACTTTGTTTTGATATGCGCCTAAATCGGGGGGTAAACTTCTGGTGTTTCCTGTAATATCTAACGGAATCAGGTATGCCGAATTCCCTTTTGCGAAAGCAGCCGAAGTTTCGTTAATATTAAATTTGTTCTGTGTTATATTAAAGAATTTTGGATCCTTGTTCAAAAGGATCGCATTGTAATGTGCCGTATCCGTACTGAATTGATAATCAGGATTCGTTGCAAATTGATTCGATGTGTTATCAAATTTAATCAGGCAATTATTAAATTGGTATTCAAAAGTGGCTCCCGTTTTCTTGTTTAAACTCATTTCGTTTGAATAGGAACCGTAAATAATGCAGTTGTTAAAAGTAGCTGCGGTTAAATCTTTAACTTCCGGAATTGCTCCCAAAATATAATTATTTATCAAAACCGCCACTTGTTGGGAACTGTTCCAGTTGTTATTGAAGGTCGAATGTGTAAAGGAATAATTTCCGCCATACGTACAGGCTAAACTGGCTAATCCGGCATTATTGATGACTATATTTTCTCCATTTATTTTTGCGGTCTGCGCCAAAATTCCAAAGGTACTGCTGTTGTAAATTTGAGTGTTTTTGATAGAAACTGTACTGCCATCATTATTTTGAATCAATAATCCGATAGTGGCATTTTTAATCGTCAGGTGATTCAATGTGTTATTCGTACTGCCATCAGTAAGCCAAATGGTTCCCCATTGTCCCGGAACATCCGAAAAATTAGTTTCTAAACGGTCGCCTTCAAAAATGACTTCGTTTTCCAGTTTATCCGTTATAGATACTGTTCCATTAATATTGATGGAGGCATCATTGGTTACTATAAGCCCAGAATTAGCATGGAAATGAACTCGGGTTCCCGCCTCAAAAGTGGCTGTTTTATTCGAAGGAACTGCTGCGTAGCCATAAATTACATAGGGTTTGTCATTGGTAAACTGTAATTCATTTCCATTTACAGGATCGTTTTCATCCAGATAAAAGCCATCTATTTTTTGGTCTCCAATAGGAAGTGTTTCAGTAGTTCCATTAGTAAAACGCTTTGGATAAAGAAAAACAGCGTCTTGAATGAGCGTTACCAGTTCTACATTTTGCCGGTTTTCGCCACTGTCAAACTGAATTTGATCGGTGTATAAAAAATCGTTTGGGTTAGCATCAGTACTATTTGCAGTGGTTTCTATGAAAATATACAAACTGTCTTTGGCTAAAAGAGCCACATTAGTAAAAATTTTACCTTCCGTTCCCTGCATTCCGTCAACGGTCATTCGGTATTTAGAACTTAATCCTTTTCCTAATTTAATGGTTGGAATGGTAATGTCATTTTTGCTTTTGTTGAATACTTTGAGTCGGTACGTGCTGGAACCAATGTTTGAAAAAACAGTGTCGAGATAAATAGTGTCTTTGGAAAAAGCTAAATCACCGGTGCTGGCTACGGTCTCAAAATCAGATCGGCAGGAACAAATGGAGAATACTATTCCAATAAAAAGCAGGACTATTTTGGCACGCATCTAGTTGTATTTTTTGTAAAAATAGGAAAAATCTATTTCGAAATCAGAATAACAATTGCAATTACTGTTTTGTGACTTATCTTTTATTTATTTTTACATTTCTAAAGCCAATAACATGACATTCGACAAAGAAAAAATACTTCAATATTGCAATCACATTTCTAAAAACACCTTAATGCAAACGTTGAATATTGAATATACTGATGCAGGAGAAGATTTTTTAGTAGCCACAATGCCTGTTAATCCATCCGTACATCAGCCAATGGGATTGTTGCATGGTGGTGCTTCAGTAGCTTTAGCAGAAAGTGTGGGCAGTGCCGCTTCTATGCTGTATGTGAATTCTGAGCTAAGTGAAGTGCGCGGAATCGAGATTTCAGCCAATCATTTGAAAGCAAAGCGGGACGGAATTGTAACGGCAACAGCTCGAATCGTGCACAAAGGACGAAGCATTCATCTTTGGGAAATACGAATTACGGATGAAAATAATACCTTAATATCGCTTTGTAAATTGACTAATATGATTTTGCCAAAAAGAAAAAGCGAAAACAAATAATGGAAGCAATTATAGCTAAAGCCAAAAAACAGTTTCAGGAAAAACTACCTTTTGTTTTGTATTGTAAGCCTGATTCAGCAGAAGTAATTGGTTTTTTTCAACAAAATGACACGGTATTTTCAGCTGTTGATTTTACCGAAAAAGGGTTTGTTTTTGCCTCTTTTGATGGAGCCAAAACGCATTTGATTCCTGAAAATGAATCGGAAATGGTGCGGGTTACTTTGAAAAAAAAAGAAAATGCTATTTCTAAAAATGAATTTACGATTGTAGATGCCTTGGCTAAAAATAATTTTGAAGCTTTAGTTTCCAAAGGGATCCAGTCCATAAAGAATAACGAATGTAATAAAGTAGTGCTTTCCAGAAAAGAAACCGTTGAAGTAGCAGATTTTGATTTGGTTTCCACTTTCGAAAAATTAGTACAGCTTTATCCTTCTACTTTTGTGTATTGTTTTTATCATCCAAAAATTGGAACTTGGTTGGGCGCTACACCGGAGCAATTACTGAAAGCAACTGAAGCCGTTTTTGAAACGATTTCTTTGGCGGGAACGCAGAAAGATTTGGGTTTATCCGAAATTACTTGGCACAAAAAAGAAAAAGAAGAACAGCAGTTTGTAACGGATTATATTGTTTCAAAACTGGAAAGTGTGGCTTCCGGAGTTTTGGTGACGGAGCCGTACAGCGTCAAAGCGGGAAGTATCTGGCATATAAAAACAGATATTTCTGGACGTTTAAATTCCGATTCCAGCTTGCAAAAAGTAATTCAGTTATTGCATCCCACACCTGCCGTTTGTGGATTGCCAAAAGAAAGTGCTAAGACTTTTATTCTAGAAAACGAGCAGTACGACAGGAGTTTTTACACCGGTTTTCTGGGGGAATTGAACAGCAGTTTCACGACCAATACCGTAAGTTCTGATTTGTTTGTAAATTTGCGGTGCATGCAAATTGATTTTGATTCGAATCTCGCATTGACTAGCGCATATTTGTATATGGGTTGTGGTATCACAAAAGATAGCGTCCCTGAAAAAGAGTGGGAGGAAAGCGTCCATAAATCAATGACAATGAAAAAAGTATTATAAATATTAGATGAAGGCGAGTTAGTATAACTTTAAATAAAATAAACAGAAAATAATGAAATTAGATATATTGGCTTTTGGTGCGCATCCTGATGATGTAGAGTTGGGTTGTGCGGGAACCATTTTAAAAGAAATGTCCTTAGGAAAAACAGTTGGGATTATTGATTTGACACGTGGCGAATTAGGGACTCGCGGTTCCGCTGATATCAGAGATCAGGAAGCGAATGCTGCTGCAAAAATACTGGGCGTTTCAGTGCGTGAGAATTTAGAAATGCGAGATGGCTTTTTTGTCAATGACGAAAAACACCAATTAGAAATTATACAAATGATTCGCAAGTACCAGCCGGAAATTATTCTATGCAATGCTATTGATGACCGCCATATTGATCATGCAAAAGGAAGTAAATTAGTGTCTGATGCTTGTTTTTTATCCGGGTTGATCAAGATAGAAACTTCATTAGCAGGCGAAAAGCAAGCGCCTTGGCGGCCAAAAATTGTCTACCATTACATTCAATGGAAAAATATAGAGCCGGATTTTGTAGTCGACATTACAGGTTTTACCGATAAAAAAATTGAAGCAATTTTAGCCTACAGTTCCCAGTTTTATGATGCCAACTCAAAGGAACCGGAATCCCCAATAACAAGCAAAAACTTTCTGGAAAGCCTGAATTATCGCTCCAGAGATTTAGGAAGGATTGCAGGACTGGATCATGCAGAAGGTTTTACGACTGAAAGATATTTGGCAGTCAATAGCTTAGCAGATTTGATCTAATTTTCATGTAATTTTTTGAAATAAATATTTGCAGAAATAAACTTATATCGTATATTTGCAACCGCTAAGCAAATGGTGGTTGTAGCTCAGTTGGTTAGAGCATCGGTTTGTGGTACCGAGGGTCGCGGGTTCGAGCCCCGTCTTCCACCCAGAAAGCAAAAGCTTCGAAGAAATTCGAAGCTTTTTTTGTGTTTTCTAGTTTTCCTTAAAAATGATACGCGGCTAAAGGATAATCATTCTATGACTATGGCTCCTTATTTTAGCAGATTCAATTCCATCATACAGACCTTCATACTTTGATACGTTCTTTCAATATCATTGTCTAATCCGATAGAAAACCGAATCAAACCGTCTGTCAATCCCATTTCAATTTGTTCCTCCAAAGGGATTTCGCTGGAAGTTGAGGTTCCCGGCGCGCTGAATAAGGTTTTATAAAAGCCTAAACTCACCGCCAGATACCCTAGATTTTTGGCCTGCATCAACTCCATCAAAGCATTGGCTTTCACCAAAGTTCCAACATCCAGCGTCATCATCCCGCCAAAACCATATTCAGGATTAATCATGCTTTTATAGATCTCATGACTGGGATGGCTTTTTAACCCCGGATAGACTGTTTTGATTCCGTCTTTTTCAAAACGTTCCGCCAGATACATCGCATTATGGCTGTGCTGTTTCATTCTGATGTGCAGCGTACGCAAGTTTTTCATCACACTGGCAGATCGCAGACTATCCATCGTTGGCCCCAATAACATGCTGGCTCCACTGTTTACATTTTTTAAACTATCAATAAATTCCTGAGAGGCGCATGTTACTCCGCCCACCGTATCACTGCTTCCGTTGATGTATTTTGTCAAACTGTGAATCACAATATCAGCTCCTAATTTAGCAGGCGAAACGGATAGTGGCGAAAAAGTATTATCAACAACTAATTTCAAATTATGTCTTTTTGCAATTTTTGATAAACCTTCAATATCAGCCACTTCCAATAAAGGATTGCTCACCGTCTCACAATACAAAACTTTAGTTTCAGCAGTAATAGCAGCCTCTACAACTTCAAGTTTTGTGATGTCAACAAATGTGGTTTTGATACCTAATCTAGGTGTAAAATTCTTCAGGAATGCATACGTTCCGCCATAAATGGTTCTGCTAGAAACAATATGGTCGCCGGAACCGCACAATTGCAACAAAGTAGGCGTAATCGCTCCCATTCCGGATGCCGAAACGTTCGCTGTTTCCGTGCCTTCCATGGCTGCCAAGGCTTTGTCCAGGTATAAATTACTCGGCGAGGAATGACGTGAATACAAATAACAGCCTTCCATATTGCCTTCAAAAGTATCGAACATCGTTTTTGCCGATAAAAAAGTGTAGGTTGAGGAGTCAGAAATAGAGGGATTCACACCACCAAATTCGCCAAAGTACTGCAAATCCTGAATGTTGTCTGCGGGATTGAAATTTTTCATAATTATTTTTTATTGTTATTTGAAGCTATTCCTGCTATTCACTCTATCTTTTACTTTTTAAAGAAAAAAGTAAAAGGATGCCGTTGCTATCAGGGCTTGGACATTCCGGTATGTCAAGAAATCCTATTCAAAACAAAATATTTTAAGATTAAAAATCAATAGTCTGTAGTTTTATTAGATTATAAAACTATATAACACTAAATAATTAATTTTTTTCACTAAATTAGTTCGGTAATCAGGATTTTTATAGATTATCTATCAATTTGAAATTTGCAACACAATGACATTAGATTCAACAGACAAAAAATTACTTTTTTTATTACAAAATGATAGTAAGAAAACAACCAAAGAATTGTCCTTAAAACTCAATCTTTCCGTTACTGCCGTTTATGAACGCATTAAAAAATTAGAAAGAGAAGGGGTTATTGACAAGTATGTTGCGTTGATTAATCGCTCCAAAGCCGAGAAAGGATTTGTGGTTTTTTGTCACCTCAAATTGATACAGCATACCAAAGAGTTTCTCACGAAGTTCGAAAGTGAAGTGGTGAAACTAAAAGAAGTTTTAGAATGTCATCATGTGAGCGGTGATTATGATTATATCCTGAAAATTGTGGTAAAAGATATGGAAGCTTATCGAGAGTTTTTAGTAACGAAACTAACGACATTACAACATATAGGAAGTACGCACAGCACATTTATGATTAGCGAAGTAAAAAGCACGACTGTCGTTGATATATAAATGTTGATTGTTTTAATGTCATTAAATTTAGAATAAATCAATTGCTCCATGAAAACTAAAGAAATTAGACAAAAGGGTATTGTGAATTTTGGAAAACTTATCCAGGATGATTCAAAATGAGTCGTTTTGGAAGGAATATTTGACGCTATTTTAAACAAAGAAAAAGCTTCCCTAGTTTCGGATAATCAGTATCAAAAAGTGGAAGAAGCCAGAACCGTCTATCATTCCGGGAATAGTTTATCAACTTCTTGGGAAGATTTGGAGAAGCAATTAAATGCTAAATATGGTTTTTAAAATAGTTATTTCAAAATTAGCAGAAATTGAAATAATTGAGGCTATTGAAATTTATAAAAGTAGAAAAAGGGATTAGGGAAAGTTTTTTTGTTTACCTGAAAGGATATTTAAAAATATTAAAAATGAATCCTGAACTATTCCCACTAAAAAAAGAACCGTTTTTCAGAGAATTATCCTTTAAAAAATTCCATTTTGTAATTATTTATGAAGTATTTAATGATGAAATTATTATTTACTCTGATTTTCATACTTATAGAGATCCTTCTAAAAAGCCATAAATAATTTTTTGATGAATATTGGTTATGTCATTTTCATAACAAAAAACCTTCTGAATTAAACTTCAAACAAAACTTAATTCCTTAATTTTGTGGAACATTTTATAAAAACACAATAAAAAAAAATACTATGAGTTCATTTGACGTAGTCATTATAGGTTCTGGACCAGGCGGATATGTATCAGCAATTCGTTGTGCACAACTGGGTTTTAAAACAGCAATTATCGAAAAATATTCCACTCTTGGAGGAACTTGCCTCAATGTTGGTTGTATTCCTTCAAAAGCACTGCTTGCTTCTTCTCATCATTACAGTGAAATTGCACATTTTGCAGATCACGGAATTGAAGTTTCCGGGGAAGTAAAAGTAAACCTTGAAAAAATGATTGCGCGCAAACAAGCGGTTGTAGATCAGACTTCTGGTGGTGTTAAATTTTTAATGGACAAAAATAAAATTACAGTTTTGGAAGGATTGGGTTCATTTGTTGATGCTACACATGTTGCGGTGGCAAAAGCAGACGGAACTTCTGAAACTATCGAAGCCAAAAACATCATTATCGCTACAGGTTCAAAACCATCTTCTTTGCCTTTTATCAAAATTGATAAAGAAAGAATCATCACTTCAACCGAAGCATTGAAACTTAAAGAAGTACCAAAACATTTAGTAATTATTGGTGGTGGAGTTATCGGGATCGAATTAGGTCAAGTGTATTTGCGATTGGGATCACAAGTTTCTGTTGTAGAATATTTAGACCGAATTATTCCAGGAATGGATGCTTCATTGTCTAAAGAATTGACTAAAGTATTAAAAAAACAAGGCATGAAATTCTATGTTTCACACAAAGTGAAATCCGTAGAACGAAATGGTGAAGGCGTTGTAGTTCAAGCTGAAAATACAAAAGGAGAAACAATTACGCTGGAAGGGGATTATTCCTTAGTTTCTGTAGGTCGTCGTCCGTATACTGACGGATTAAATGCTGATAAAGCAGGTGTAAAAATCTCAGATAGAGGAATGGTAGAAGTAAATGATCATTTGCAAACTTCAGTTCCTACTATTTATGCAATTGGCGATGTGGTGCGTGGCGCAATGTTAGCACACAAAGCAGAAGAAGAAGGAGCCATGGTGGCTGAAATATTAGCAGGTCAAAAACCACATATCGATTATAATTTGATTCCCGGAGTTGTGTACACTTGGCCAGAAGTGGCTGCTGTAGGACAAACAGAGGAGCAATTGAAAGCTTCCGGAGTTGAGTATAAAGCAGGAAGTTTTCCTTTCAAAGCTTTAGGACGCGCAAGAGCTGGTGGAGATTTAGACGGATTTGTAAAAATTCTTGCTGATGCAAAAACAGATGAAGTACTAGGCGTTCACATGATTGGGGCTCGTTGTGCGGATTTAATTGCTGAAGCAGTAGTTGCAATGGAATTCAAAGCCTCTGCTGAAGATATTTCCAGAATGTCTCATGCTCATCCAACATTTGCAGAAGCGATCAAAGAAGCAGCACTAGCCGCTACTGACAATAGAGCGTTGCATGTGTAATTAAAGAATAAATTTTTGCTTTAGAATAAAGAAACCCGCTACATTGAGCGGGTTTTTTTGTTATGAGGTGCACTTATTTAGTCTTTAGCAATAAATAAACTTTTATAATTGTTCCAATGGTTAAAAATTAGAAACATATTTCCCAAGAATAAGAAAAGGGCAGTAGGAATTCCCTCTGGAGACAAGAAAAAATTTATGAATAAAATGTTGATGGTTATTGGTAAAATCAAAATACTGGCAAGAGTAACATAACGCCCTGTCAAAAAGGCTAGGCCACATAACAACTCAATAGACTTGGCTAATGGCATAATGTAAGTAGAGGCAACCAAGCCCACATTAAAAGCCTTGAAATTTCCGGTAACCTCCGGTTCTGGAGCTAGTTTCAGAAAAAAACTAATTGATGCATAAAGAAGCAAAATTCCAATTAAAGTTCGGATAATAATAATTACAATTTTCATAGTATATGGTTTTATTGGTTACATATTTGAGAATAATTATTGGGGAATTGCACGTTCATCCATACACATAATTTCCCATTGGTGTCCGTCCAAATCCGCAAAACCATGGGCATACATCGATCCGTGATCTTGTGGCTCCATATACGTTGTACCACCCGCAAATATCGCTTTTTGTACTATTTCGTCCACTTTTTTTTTGCTTTCAACATCTATTGCGATTAATACTTCGGTATTTTTATGGGCATTGCAAATTTCTTTTTTGGTAAAGTCTCTAAATCGTTGCTCAGTAAGCAGCATCACAAAAATGTTTTTTCCTGTAATCATGCAAGTGGCTTGTTCATCAGTAAATTGAGGATTGAAAGAAAATCCGAGTTGTGTAAAAAAAACAATGGATTTTTTAAGGTCTTTAACTGCTAAATTAAGGAAAATTTTTGAAGCCATAACGGGAATGATTAAACGATTAAAAAAATCCAAAATTGATCACGCACTACCAAATTTACAAAAAAATAAGCTAATTTTAGCATAACCAGTTATTGAAGAATTTTTTTTGTTGTAATTTTGAATTTTTAAACATTAAAACTTTTTGAGAACTTCAATTTATAAGTCTATTTCTGATTCAAAATTGTTCAAACAACAACTTTTACTCTGGTCACAACAATTTCGTGAAGTTGTTTTTATGGATAGTAATGAGTATCCGCAACAGTACTCCAGTTGCGATTGTATTCTTGCCGTAGATGCTTTTACCTCCATCAAAACAGATGTTTACAATGCCTTTGAGGATTTGAAACAGTACCAGCAAAATACGAAAGACTGGCTTTTTGGTTATTTATCGTATGATTTAAAAAATGATATTGAGCAGTTGCAATCTGCTAATTTTGACGGGCTGGATTTTCCGGATTTGTATTTTTTCCAACCTAAGAAACTGTTTTTATTGAAAGGAAATCAACTCGAAATTCAATATCTCAATATGTGTGTGGAGGAAGTGGAGGCAGACTTTAAAGAAATTAGTGTTCAGTGTTCAGCGTTGAGCGTTCAAAATTCACAAATAACGATCCAACAACGGATTCCGAAAGAGAATTATCTTCAAAAAGTTTCAAAAATATTGGAACACATTCATCAGGGCGATATTTATGAAGCCAATTTCTGTATGGAATTTTTTGCTGAAAATGCAACGATTGATCCCATAGAAAAATTTATAAAACTCAACGAAATTTCTCAGCCACCATTTGCCGTTTTTTTTAAAAACAACAATCACTTTTTACTTTCGGCGACACCGGAACGTTATTTAAGGAAAGAAGGAGAACTTATTATTTCGCAACCGATTAAAGGAACTGCAAAACGATTTTCAGACCCAATTGAAGATGAAAAATCGAAAATGCAATTGGCTTTAGACCCAAAAGAACGAGCCGAAAATATTATGATTACGGACTTAGTGCGCAATGATTTGTCTCGAACAGCACAAAAAGGATCCGTTGAAGTACAAGAGTTGTGTACAATTTATTCTTTTTTGCAAGTGCATCAGATGATATCAACGGTTACGTCAAAGTTAGAGGGGCACTATTCTATAGTAGATACTTTAAAAACAACTTTCCCAATGGGAAGTATGACGGGTGCACCAAAGATTTCGGTGATGAAAATAATTGAAAAACTCGAAGAAACAAAACGCGGTTTATATAGCGGTGCTGTGGGGTATTTTACACCAAATGGTGATTTCGATTTTAATGTAGTTATCCGAAGCATTTTGTACAATCAAGAAAAAAAATATGTTTCTTTTTCAGTTGGAAGCGCTATCACGTCGCCATCAATTCCTGAAAAGGAGTATGAAGAATGTTTGCTTAAAGCAAAAGCGATGCGAGAAGTTTTAAGTTAAATCAAAATGAATGAATTAAATTTGAATATGCTACAGAAATTCCAAAACCATCTTCTTCATAATTTCCAGTTCTTGAACGGAAAAAAAATACTTCTTGCTACAAGTGGCGGGAAAGACAGTATGGTATTGGTGCATTTGTTTCAGCAATTGAAATATACAATAGGAATGGCCCATTGTAATTTTCAATTGCGTGGAATGGAAAGTTTTGAAGACCAAAATTTTGTCCAGGAATATGCTGCGGCAAATGCTATTCCAGTATTTATAACACAATTTGACACCAAAGCTTTTTCTGAAGATTATAAAATTTCGACACAAGTTGCAGCCCGCGAGTTGCGATATAACTGGTTTTATGAGTTATTAGAGACTGAAAAATTCGATTATATTCTCACAGCACATCATGCCGATGATAATTTGGAAACGTTCCTAATCAATCTGAGTCGTGGAACAGGATTAGAAGGTTTGACAGGAATTCCGGAGCAGAACGATAAAGTAATTCGCCCACTTTTGGCCTTTAACCAAAAAGAAATGGAAGATTATGCCAAATTAAATAACATTAAATGGCGCGAGGACAGCAGTAATGCATCCGATAAATACCTTCGGAATAAAATTCGGCATCATCTGGTTCCGATGTTAAAAGAATTGAATTCTAATTTTCTTTCCTCGTTTCACAAAACACAACTGTATTTGCAAGACGCGCAAGTTATGGCTGAAGATGCTTCGATTATGATTTATCAGCAAGTGGTGAAGCAAGAGAATGAGACTATTTATTTTGATTTAAAAAAACTAAAAAAATTACCCAATTACAAATCTTATTTGTACCAATGGCTGAAAGAATTTGGATTCAAAGCTTGGGATGATATTTATGATTTGGTTGATAGTCAATCTGGGAAACATGTTTTTTCTCCAGAATATAGAGTATTAAAAGACAGGGATTACTTAATCCTAAGTCCGATAAATTTCGTAAATGTAAAGGACAAATATTTTATAGATGAAAATCAAAAAGAAGTTAATATTCCCTTAAATCTTACGTTTTGCAAAGTAGCCGACATTGGTATCGTTTCAAATAAAACTATCTTTGTAGATGGTGATAAAGTGCAGTATCCATTAATTTTACGCCATTGGAACGAAGGCGATAGTTTTCAGCCTTTTGGGATGAACGGTAAGTCAAAGAAAGTGAGCAAGTTTTTTAAAGATGAAAAATTATCCTTGCTAGAAAAAGAAAATTCTTGGCTTTTATGTTCGAATGATGAAATAGTCTGGATAATTGGTCTACGTCAGGATGAACGCTTTAGAATAGACAACACAACTAAAAATATACTTAAAATACAATCAGAATAATGAAGAAACTACTATTTATACTTATTGCTTTTTTGGCTTTTGCCAATGGAAATGCCCAGATTCTGGATCCCGCCAAATGGACAACTAAAATAGAAAAAAAATCGGACACTAATTATATTCTTACTTTTAATGTTGTTATAGAAAAGGATTGGCATTTGTATTCTCAATTTACTCCAGACGGAGGGCCGTTGCCACTGGAAATCATTTTTAAAAACCAAAAAGGGAACTTCACTTTAGTGGGCAAAGCCAAAGAAAGCAAAACGAGAACTGCTTTTAATGACATATTTGAAGTTAACGAAACATTCTTCGAAAAGAAAGGTCAAATTCAACAGGAAATTACACTAACAAATCCAAAGTTGACCGAAATTAAAGTCGATTTTAATTATCAGGTGTGTAAAGAGGTTTGTATTAATATGGAGAAGAATTTCACGTTTGCAATTCCTGCGGTTTCAAAAACAACGGCAGTAGCAACGGATGTAACCATAGTAGATTCTGCAAAAGTTGATACCGTAGTTTCGCAAATTGCAATTACGGAGGAGCAGGTGAGTACTCCTGAAAAAATCGTACCTCTAGACTCTGAACCAGCTACAAAAAGAGGATTATGGTCTATTTTCTTCATTGCTTTTTTATCTGGATTTGCCGCTTTGCTTACGCCTTGTGTCTTCCCAATGATTCCTATGACAGTCAGTTTTTTTACTAAGCAAAGCAAAACAAAAGCAAAAGGGATTAGTAATGCCATTATTTATGGAGTAGCTATCATATTCATTTATGTAGTTTTAGGATTCTTAGTGACGTGGATTTTTGGTGCCGATGCGCTGAATGCGTTGTCCACGAATGTTTGGTTCAATATTATTTTCTTTGTTTTGTTAGTCACTTTTGCAGCTTCCTTTTTGGGTGGTTTTGAGATTATGCTGCCTAATTCTTGGGCAAATAAAGTGGATAATCAAGCGGATAGAGGTGGGATAGTTGGAATTTTATTCATGGCTTTGGCGTTAGCGATTGTCTCCTTTTCGTGTACCGGACCGATTGTAGGAACCCTATTAGTCGAAGCGGCTTCTAAAGGCGGAATAGCTCCAATTGTGGGTATGTTTGGGTTTTCATTGGCTCTAGCCTTACCCTTTATGTTGTTTGCGATGTTCCCGGGTTGGTTGAATTCATTGCCAAAATCCGGTGGTTGGTTGAATACTGTTAAAGTTGTTTTGGGATTTTTAGAATTGGCTTTGGCATTCAAATTTTTGTCGAATGCTGATTTGGTTTTGCAATTGCATTTCTTGGAAAGAGAAGTGTTCTTGGCAATATGGATCGCTATTTTTGGAACATTGGCCTTTTATTTATTCGGAAAAATTACGTTGCCGCACGATAGCCCGATGACACATATTTCAGTAGGACGACTGTCCTTTGGATTAGTAGTTTTGGCCTTTACCATCTATTTGATTCCTGGGATTTGGGGAGCGCCATTAAAATTAATTTCTGGTTTCCCGCCGCCAATGACCTATAGCGAAAGTCCTTACGGAGTAGGAAACTCCCAAGGTGGCTCAAATGCATCTGCCCAAATTTTGCCGGAAGGCGCACATTTAGGGCCACATGATCTTATTGCTTTTGATAATTATGAAAAAGGATTGGCTTATGCCAAATCAGTAAACAAACCTATTTTACTTGACTTTACGGGTTATGCCTGTGTGAATTGTAGAAAAATGGAAGATTATGTGTGGTCAGATCCTGCGATTTTAAAAATATTACAAGAAGAAGTGGTTTTAATATCTTTATATGTTGATGATAAAAGAGAATTGCCAAAAAGCGAGCAATACGTATCTAAAGAAACGGGCAAAGAAATTGTAAGTGTGGGTAATAAATGGAGCGATTTCCAAATTACAAGGTACAAAGCCAATGCGCAACCGTATTACATTGTTTTAGATGTAGAAGAGAATATGCTGTCTGATAAACCAGAAAGTTATAACTCAGATATCAATGCCTACAAAGGATGGTTGAGAGAAGGGATTGATAGATTTAAAAAGGTCGAATAAGAGGTACATCTAAAAATCACTGAACCGAATATTAGACACAAATGGCACTAATTTCTACGATTCAATTCGTGGAAATTCGTGCCATTTGTGTCTATTTTTAATACTATAGACTTAATTTACTCGGTATTGATGCGTGAGATGCATATTCAAGATAGGGTACAAAATGGCCTTTTATTCGATTATTTTCTCGATATAAGCAGAATTTAAAAGGTACAATGCGCCCATATATCGTATTTTGAACGCCACTAAATCCCCAATTTTATAATTTTTTTTAGAATTTGAAATGTCTATAACCAGCATGTCAGAACTGGCGTCTACTATAGTGATATCCGTATCATCAGATTCGATGTATTGTGGTTGCATGTCTAACAAACCAATGTCTAGAATAGCTCTAAGGGAAGTATCGCCTAAATCAGTGACAGCATCCATCGAAAAGGAATTTCCGGCTACATTCTCGCCTAACTCCCCTGTTGGTGTATTTGGTTTTTCTGTAATTTCGATGATTTCAGCGTATAATTTGAAAACATCATTGTGCATTCCTTCTATGGTATTTCCTGTAAACAAATCTTTCCCGAAAAATAGGGCTTCCCCTATTCGAAAATGATTCACGGCCATTGGTCGGGCATTTTTTAGGAGTAGCGGTACAGTAACAGAAGTTCCTCCGGAGACAAATGGAATACTGATATTGAATTTAGCTTCAATTAGCTGTTTGTATAAGCTCAATTGAATCAATTTGTCCTGCGTGGGCATTACACCGCTAAGGCAATTGAAATTGGTACCAATTCCAGAGATTTCAATATTAGGCATTTTTAGAATTGTGCCATAAAAATCGATCAATTCTTCTCCCATTACACCTTCACGAAGGTCTCCCATTTCAATCATAATGATGATTTTATGGGTCTTGTTTTGTTTTACGGCTTCCTCTGAAAGTAATTGTATGGTATAGATTTCAGTATTAAAACTGATGTCAGCATACCGCACAATACTTTCAATACTTCGTTTAGCAGGTGGTTTAATGTACACGGTTTGAATTTCCGGATCCAAGGCTTTAATTTTTTTCAAATTACTTACTCTGGAATCATGAATTTCACGTACTCCTAAAGCGATGATTTCTTTGAGATAAATTTTATTTCCACACAATAGTTTGGAAACCACTCCCCATTGTATATTTCTGGATTTAAAAATAGTATCCAGAAAGGCATAATTTTCTTCAAGTTTTTTGCGATATAGTTTTATAAAAGCCATTATTCTATGATTTTACGTGGAATTGCTTTGGAAATCCGAGTTAATAATTCGTAATTGAGTTGGTTGCTGAAATCACTAAAGGAAGCTACAGAAACGGATAGCTCTTTTTGTGTGCCTATCAAGACCACTTCATCTTCTTTTTTTGCCATGTCGATATCAGTAACATCGACAGTCATCATGTTCATGTTTACGGAACCCACTACAATACTGCGTTGTCCATGAATAAGTACACGACCTTGGTTGCTCAACGAGCGACTGTATCCGTGGCAGTAACCAATAGGGATAACAGCAATTTTCATTTTTCTTTTGGCCATAAAACTGGTTCCATACCCAATAAAATCACCAATATTTACTTTCTTTATGCTCATTATAGCACTTTTCCAAGTGATAACGCGTTGCAGCGGATCTATTTTATT
Organism: Flavobacterium sp. GSP27; assembly: GCF_003970395.1. Taxonomy (NCBI): domain Bacteria; kingdom Pseudomonadati; phylum Bacteroidota; class Flavobacteriia; order Flavobacteriales; family Flavobacteriaceae; genus Flavobacterium; species Flavobacterium sp. GSP27. The sequence continues at coordinate 37,486 of NZ_RYDP01000005.1, forward strand.
TTTTTTAGAATTGAGATAGGTAACAAATACTTCCGGACTGGACCACAATCCGTATTGCATTATTCCGATTCGCACCATATCCATTCTGGTTTGTGGAAACATTATTGATGCTGCAGAGCAAGCAGAATGTCTCATTTGTGGCTTCAGATCATTTTTACAAAAAAAGGCATAAATTTCTTCAAACTTCTTGATTTGCTGATCCACTCTGTAATAATTAGCGATACTTTCGGCCCCGGCATAATGAGTACAAAGCCCTTTGAAAGTAAGATGTTGTTCTTCTTTCTTTAAAAAAGTAATAACAGTATTCAGTTCGTTCTTATCAAAACCAGTTCGGTTCATTCCGGTTTCTACTTCAATGTGCAGAATTGCTTTTTTTTCGAGTTTTTTAGCTGTTTTCATAGCTTTCGTCAGTCGAGTTTTATCAAAGACAAAAAATTCAATATCATTTTTGATTACCCATTCCATATCTTCATCCTGAACGAGTCCCATAACCATAATAGTTGCTTTGTCCTGTAGTGTTGTTTTTACGACTTTGGCTTCCTGAACATCAAAAACAGAAAAATGAGTTACACCACATTGAAAAGCCATAGCCACAAACGGCTGTACTCCATGACCATACGCATTTCCTTTTACGACAGAGGAAATCAGTACTTTTTTTCCAAAGGTCTTTTTTAGAAAATCGATGTTTTTTTGATACGCGGAGCGATTAAGCTCTATTATTGAGTTAGTGTGCATTTGTAATTTGTTTGCTGATGTGATGAAAAACAGCCACTCCAGTTGCTATAATTTCGTCAGGAAAATCATAATCAGGATTGTGTAGTGCGGCAGTGTTTACCCCAGCTCCCAGTCCGAACATGGCGCCGGGATAGTGCTGTGTGAACAAACCAAAATCTTCGCCCCAAGTGAATGGTTTCTCTTTTTCGAATAGTTCAAAACCATTAATTTCTGCTGCCTTTTTGATGAATGCTACAGCAGTTTTGTCATTCTCATTGGCTTGGAAACTTTGTGTCCATTGCGTTTTACACTTCAGTTGATATTCTTTTGCGATTGATTGGGCTGCATTTTCTAAAGCTATTTCGATCTTTCTCATCTGTAAATTGCTATCACTTCGTACTGTAAAATGAATTTCTCCCGCACCAGCTGCTACACCATATGCTTTTTTACCTATTTTGGTATAAATGGGAGTTATCTGGCAATAGTTTTCTTTGGTAATATCGGTCTGAATAGTAGCATTAAATTGATTGATAATGGCGGCTATTGCCAGAGTAGGATTAATTCCTCTTTCAGGTTCACCGGCATGGGCTGTTTTTCCTTTTAATTTTATGATAATGCTATTTACGGCGCAGGTAAAAGTTTCGTTTTTTACTACAATTTGATGCATTGGAAACCCTGGTAAATTGTGCAGCGCAAAGACGTAATCAGGTTGAATCAAAGTGAATTTAGTATCTGAAAACACCTTTTGAGCACCACTACCATCTTCTTCAGCCGGTTGAAACAGCAAAATGACGGTTCCTGAGTCCGGTTTGTTCTGATGCAATTCAGCTGCCAAACCACAAAGAATAGCCATGTGTCCATCATGTCCGCATTTGTGTGAGACACCATCAATTAGTGAACGATGTTCAAAACGATTCGTTTCTTCAATTGGCAAAGCATCTAATTCACATCGGAATAATACTGTTTTTCCATTTTTTTTACCTTTATAAATTGCAACCACACCAGTTGTTCCTATTCTGGTAATCAATTCATCGGGAGGGTAATTTTCGAGAAAAGATAGGACGCGTTTTGCTGTTTGATTTTCTTTACCCGAAACCTCTGGGTGTTTGTGAAGCTCCTTTCGTAACCGTACAAGTGTCTCGATGGACGGGTTTGAGTTTTCCATTTTGGATTATTTAATGAGGCGCATTTCCAAATATTTATTGGTAAAACCTAAGCTTTCATACAGTTTTTTGGCAGGATTATCAGGTTCTACATGTAGGGCAATATTTCCTTGGGCAATTGATATTGCTTTTTGCATCAATTGTTTTCCAAACCCTTTTCCCCGTTGGCTGTTGTCCACGGCAATGTATACCAAAATATTTTCAGGAATAAAATCTTTCATTCCCGTGTTGTTCAAGATGACAACTCCTACGATTTTTTGATCTTCGATTCCCACTACAATGTTGCCTCCTTTTGTAGGATTCATAACGTAATCAATACATTTTCGAATGTCTTCAATCGTATCGCCATATTGTTCTAAATGGGTATAAAGGAATAATGCTATAATTTGATTGGTATAAATTGTATCTTCTCCGGTTGTGTCATTAATTTGTTTGAATTCCATTTTGTCTTTCTTTTTTGTTATAGTGATAAAGTGATATTGTAACGAATAAAATAAGAGAAATACTTATTCCATAAAGGTTTGCATCTAAATGTTCCGGTAATTTTAAATCTAAAGGTAGTTTATTCTCTGTAACAATTAGCAGGATTGTGGTGGCACCCCCAAATAACATGCTCCAAAAAGCAGCTGTTGGATGGCTTTTCTTCCAAAATAAAGCGCCTATTACCGGAACGAATAGTCCCGACACCATAAAAGCATAAGAGTAGAGCATCAGTTCCAGTACATTTTGCATTTGGGAAGCAATTAAAATAGCAAGAAGACCTACAATTAAGGTGACCAATTGTGAGAGCCGAAGCTCTTTTTTATGACTCAATTCTTTTTTTGAAAATTTAGCAATAATATCAGTGACAATATTTCCGGAAGCTGCCATTAAGCAGCTGTCCGCGGTAGAAAGTATAGCCGAAAAATAGGAAGAAAGCATCAGCCCCATTAATCCAACGGGGAGTATGGTGGCCAGTAAAATAGGCAATCCCATTTCGCTATCCATATTGGCTGCATCTGTAATACCGTCAAACATTCCTTTGTTTGCAGCCACTTTAGCCAGCATTCCCAGAATCACTCCCATAAATGCCATTATAGGCCATTCAAAAACACCCGCAATCAACCATGCTTTTTTAGCTTCTTTCTCTCCTTTGCTAGCATAAATCCGCTGGTATAAAGTCATTCCTACAAACCAAATGGGTATAATGGTTATGGACCAGTTTAAAATCTGATACCATTTTACATTGGTCAGTGATAAATATTCAGGTGCCAGGGTAGTCTTGATCGCCTCATACCCTCCCACGGCATTGTAGGCAACTGGAATCCCTATAAAAACCAATCCGCCAATAAGGACTAACCACTGGATTGTATCGGTATAAATAACGGCTTTTAATCCTCCAATAGCCGTATAAATTACCGCGATAAGTCCCATTACAATTAGCGCTGTTTGTAAATTAAGTCCTTCTATGGTTGCCGACGCTAATTTGGCTCCAGCCAAAACCTGAGAACTTGTAAATCCAAGATATCCAATAGCCGAAATAATTCCGGCCAGTAGCGCTACTTTAGCATTATAAAAATGATCAAATATTTGGGGAAAAGTGAAAAACTTATATTTATGTCCTAATGCACTTACTTTTGGAATTAGAAAAACAGCACTCAGCCAAGCGCCCAGCAGTCCGGTGAACAGCATCCAAGAACCGGATATTCCCATCGTAAAACCCAGACCGCCCAATCCTATTGAGAATCCACCACCTACATCTGTGGCTACAACGGATAAACCAATGTGCCAGCTATTCATATTTCTTCCGCTAACGTAAAAATCTTCCGCGGTTTTATTCTTATTGAAAAAATAAACGCCAACGCCTAGCATAACCAGCATGTAAACAACAAAGATTGCATAATCTATTAGGTGCATATTATTAATTTTCGATTATTTAATAGCCTGTACATGGAATTTTTCCAAAAGGCAAAAGGGGCAGTAAACTGCAAAAAAAAGATGATTTTTTTTAGAATATTTTCTAAAATAAGGGATCTTAGCTTTGGGTTAAAAGTGCAAAAAAAAGACTTTATTAACCACAAAAAATAATTTGGTGTTTTACAAATGTAAGGCAAATTATGTGAAAAAACCTTTAAAAAGCTAGATATTGTCTTTTACACAACAAATAACGGCCTCTTTTTGCAGTAATAGTATTGGTTTTATAGAGGTAAAAGCGAATGAAATTTTTGATAAAAAATGCCAATCTAACTGTGTAGTTTTCTTTAAAAAGATCCTAAAAAAGATCGTTTTTTTTAACATATTTGTTTTTTTTTGACAAACTAAAATTCCTAAATTTCAAAAAAGAAGGAATATGGATGCAATATTCGAAGAGATTTTTTATCTTTAAAAATTATTTTAACTCAAAAGAATTCATGAAAAAACTATTAGGTATTTCGCTTTTTTTTATTGGTGCAGTTCTGTTTGCCCAAGACAATAAAGCCAATTATGTGTCTGAAAATTATACTAAAAAGGAAGTGCATATTAAAATGCGTGATGGAGTAGAGTTGTTTACTGCCATTTATACTCCCAAAGATGTTTCTACAAAATATCCAATTATAATGCAAAGAACACCATATAACTCGGGGCCTTATGGAGAAAATCAGTTCAAGAAAAGCATTTCTCCCAGTGAAACGATGATGAAAGAAGGATATATTGTAGTCTATCAAGATGTTCGAGGACGATTCATGAGTGATGGTTTGTATGACAACATGCGTGGTTTTATTCCAAATAAAAAAGGCAAGAAAGATACGGATGAAGCTTCGGATACTTATGATACGATAGAGTGGCTGGTGAAAAATGTGGCTAACAATAATGGAAATGTTGGAACTTGGGGAATCTCATATCCAGGTTTTTACGCTACATATTCTTTATTGAGTAATCATCCAGCTTTGAAAGCCGTTTCGCCTCAGGCATGTATCGCTGATTTCTTTTTTGATGATTTTCATCACAATGGAGCGTATTTGTTGAGTTATTGGAAAGTCACTCCGTTATTTGGCCCTCAAAAAACAAAACGTACTACGGAACCTTGGTACAAATTTACGAATGCGGGTACAAACGATGATTATCAGTTTTTCCTGGATGCAGGACCACTCTCTAATTTAGACAAATATTATGGAAAAGAGAATGAGTTTTGGCAACAGCTGAAAGACCATTCCAGTTACGATGATTTTTGGCAAAAGCGTGGAATTTTACAGCATTTGAATAATATTAAACCAGCGGTAATGACAGTAGGAGGTTGGTTTGATGCCGAAGATTTATACGGTCCTTTGAATACCTACAGTACGATAGAAAAGAGCAGTAAAAACTACAACACAATTGTTATGGGACCCTGGAGTCATGGTGATTGGGCTAGGAATTCAGCAAAGCAAGTGATTGGTAATATTAATTTTGGAGATAGTATTTCTGGTTTTTATCAAAAAAATATTGAATCTAATTTCTTCCGCCATTTTTTGAAAAATAATGGAAAAGGAGCTAATAAATTGCCTGAAGCTTATGTTTTTGACACCGGAAGAAAAGAGTGGAAAACCTATGATGCCTGGCCTCCCGTAAATACTGAAAAACAAGATTTCTTTTTGCAAGGGAGTAAATTGACAAAATTGGCTAAGCAAAATATTTCTTTTGAAGAATTTATTAGTGATCCTAAGAAACCGGTACCCTATTCGGAGGATATTAAACAAAACGGACTTACGCCAAGGAAATACATGACCGATGACCAGCGTTTTGCTGCACGACGTCCGGATGTGATTGTTTTTGAAACAGAAGTATTGAATGATGATACCACATTAGCCGGAGAAATCTTGGCTAAATTACAAGTTTCTACTACAGGAACTGATGCGGATTGGATTGTAAAAGTGATTGATGTTTTCCCAAACGACGAACCGGAAACAAAAGAAGTAGCTCCGTATCTAAAGATGAGTAATTACCACATGATGGTACGAAGTGAAGTTATGCGAGGCCGTTTTAGAAATAGTTTTTCAAAACCAGAACCTTTTGTAGCCAATGAGAAAACAGCAGTTAATATTAAGTTACAAGATGTATTTCATACGTTCAAAAAAGGACACAAAATCCAGATTCAGGTTCAAAGTACGTGGTTTCCATTTATAGATTTGAATCCACAGACATTTGTTGACAATATCTTTTATGCAAAACCTGAAGATTTTAAGAAACAAACGCACAAGATTTATAACGACTCTAAAATTGAGTGTACTGTTTTAAAATAAAACGGCAATCGGGTTGTGCGCCATAAAAGCATTCGACTATATTTAAAACTAAAATCCCAATCTTTTTTTTAAAGATTGGGATTTTAGTTTTAAAGGATGCAGGCTAAAATTAATATGTACTACGCTATTTTTAAAGTTTTTAGTTTATTGTTTAAAGAATAAGAATTGCTTTGTATATTATAGGTATTTAGAACGGATAAGAGCAAAAAAACGCTCTGAAATTTCAGAGCGTCTCTAACTTTATACCGAAGATTTATAGAAATTCGCCGTGTTGCGAAATATCTAACCCTAATTCTTCTTTTTCTTCACTTACTCTTAGAGGAGTTATTTTGTTTACAATATAGAAAAGGAAATAAGACATTGAGAATGCAAATATGGAAACGACAACCATAGCAAATAATTGATTTAAGAATAATGTTGTTTCTCCAAAAATAAGTCCTTGGTTATCACCAACTGCCGCGTTTATTGATTTTGAAGCAAATACACCTGTCAAAAGCATCCCAATGATGCCACCTACACCGTGACAGGCAAATACATCTAAAGCATCATCAATTTTACATTTGTGGAAACTTCTAACCACCAGATTGCTCACAATACTTGCAAAAATTCCTATGAACAAAGCATGAGGAATGCTAACAAAACCAGCTGCAGGAGTAATGGCAACTAATCCGACCACTACACCAATACAAGCTCCCATTGCCGACAATTTATGACCAAGAATTTTATCAAGAAATACCCAAGCCATTCCAGCAGCAGCAGCAGCAATAGTAGTTGTCCCCAGTGCTTGTACGGCAAGCCCATTAGCTCCTAAAGCGGAACCTGCGTTGAACCCGAACCATCCAAACCACAACAATCCGGTACCTAACATTACGTATGTTATACGTGCGGGATTTCCTTTTTCTGCTTTTCTTTTGCCTAAGAAAATGGCACCAGCCAGAGCAGCCCAACCAGCACTCATATGAACTACAGTTCCACCAGCAAAATCCAATACGCCCATTTTAAAGAGAATACCATCTGGATGCCATGTCATGTGAGCTAGCGGGGTATAAACGAGCAGTATGAATAAAACCATAAATAACAAGTACGCCCAAAAACGAATTCGTTCTGCAAAAGCGCCGGTGATTAAAGCGGGTGTAATGATGGCGAATTTTGCTTGAAATAAGGCAAAGAGCATAAATGGAATTGTTGGAGCTAGACCCCAAGATGTATTTGTATTTACGCCTTGAAAAAATAAATTTGGAATTGGATTCCCTATTATTCCTCCAATAGTTGGACCAAAAGATAATCCGAAAGCGATGACAACCCACAACACGGTAACGATTATCATTGCCATAAAGCTTTGAAGCATGGTACTAATGACATTTTTTTTACCTACCATTCCACCGTAAAAGAAACCTAAACCGGGTGTCATGATTAATACAAGTGCAGTTGCAACGATCATCCAAGCGGTATCGCCGGTATCAAATTTTACTGCTTCTGTAGGAGCTGGACTTTCTGCTAAGAAATAATTTGAACAAAGGGTTAATACCAAAATCGTGATCAATATCACACTTAGAATAATTTTTCGCATCGTTTTTCAGTTTTAAATTTTGATAAAAATATAAAATTGTTCAACACACCCCTATTGTAAAGTGAGTTAATGTTTTATTTTTATGATTTTTACAATCTAACCCCTATTTTTTTATGGGTATTTTATATTTTAAAGATAAAATTTGTTTTTTATTAAAATCTAGTTAAATAAAATTACCAATTTAGTGAATACTTGGGGTCTTGTGGTAAAAAATTAGACTTCCAATCTGGGAATTTTAATGCACTTAGCATTAAGACAAAATTTGATATATAAAAAATGCACCAATTGTATAGCTACAAGTGATGCATTTTTCAAAAACTAAAGGATATTCTTATTTTAAAAGATGTTTGCTTAAAAGTTTGTAAACTTCATTAATGTTATTACCACCTTTACCAAATTGTTTTATAATTGGGGTTGCGTCATTGTTTAACCAAATTTTCAACTCGGCATCCATATCTAATATTCCAGCACTTTCTTTAGAGAATTTTTTGATACTCAAATACGGAATTGACATATAATCAACCTTGGTTCCAACCAATTGTTTTTCGACCAGAATCAATCTTTTATTGGTGAAAACAAACATATCCCGAATTAATTTATATGCTTTTTCGATTGTTTCTCCATCAATTAGGATTGGCTCAAATTCAGTAGCAACATCTTTAATGTTTACTTCAGAGGCATTGCCCAGGATGGCGTTAAATAGTCCCATTGTATTTGTTATTTTTGATTGTATTTTGTTTTATAAATATCGTTCATTTTTGTTTGGTGTGTTTCAAGACTGATCATTCTGCCTTGAATAAAAGCATTAGTTAGTTTGTTCGTTCTCATGTCTAAAGCATCACCCTCAGAAATAAATAAGGTAGCATCCTTTCCTTGTTCTAAAGTACCACATTGTTTATCGATCCCTAATAATTTGGCGGTATTGAAGGTTATTAGTTGTAGCGCTTTTTCTTTGTCAAGTCCATAAGCAGCACATGTTCCGGCCAGGAAAGGTAAGTTTCTGGTATTCATACGCTCCATGGATCCACTGTTTTCCAAGCCTACAACAACGCCTTTATCTGTCAATAATTTAGCGTTTTTGTACGGTAAATCAATGTCATGATCTTCATTTTCAGGCATATCATGCACTCTTTTTAATAATACTCCAATGTTATTTTTTTGAAGTAAGTCAGCCGTTTTATACGCTTCATAACCACCAACAATTACTATTTTTTTAACTCCATTTTCTTTTGCCATTTGTATAGCATCAATAATTTGTTTTTCTTCATTTGCGTGTATGAATAAGGTTTGATTTCCGTCAAACAATCCTTTTGTAGCCTCAAAAATCAAATTTCTTTCTTTGGGGCTATCTGCTAAGTATGCTTTTGCGCTAGTCAAAAAAGTAGTTATCTCTGAGTGTTGTTTGCTATAGTCTTTATTTGCTTCAATTGTTCCGGGTTCAAACCAGGAACCACTTCTTTTAAAACTAGAAGGGAAATTAAGATGAATCCCATCATTTTCTTTTATCAGTGCATCCTTCCAGTTCCAGGCATCAAGCTGAACGATGGATGAAGTGCCTGAAATTCTTCCGCCACGTGGGGTAATTTGCGCCATCAAAATTCCGTTTGGTTTAATGGTTTCAATTACTTTTGAATCAGCATTATAGGCAATAATACTTCTTACGTGAGGATTCATATTTCCTATTTCGCTTTCATCATCAGAAGATTTTATGGCATCAATTTCGACTAAGCCCAAGGTAGAATTGGGCGCTATAAATCCTGGATATACGTGTTTTCCGCTGGCGTCAATGGTAATATCATACGCTCCTTGAGCTAGTTTTATTAATCGGGCATCTGCCACTAATGTAATTTTGCCTTCTACAAATCCTATAGCACTGTTTTCGATTATTTCGCCATTTCCTAAATGTGCTGTTGCATTTAGAATTAAAATAGATTTTGATTGTTTTGAAGCAGGAGCTTGCTGTGCCTTTGTAAGTATTGATATGCTAAATACCAATAGTAAAATATATATATTTTTATTCATCCTATTTTATTGTTTTAGATTTAAGAAACGTAGATTTCTTGAGCTTAATGTTCCAAAGAATCACAATGATATTCTATTTTTTCCTTCTTTTTAGGCTCTTGAGTGATCATTCCTTTGTTTTTTTCTTGCAATAGTTGGCCTATTAACTCATTTCTTTCTTTGGCAACTGCTACTCTTTGTGCTTCATCTTTTTGCACATCATAATAAACGACACCTTCAATTATTGTTTTTTCAGCTTTAGCATAAATAGATAAAGGATTGTTGTTCCAAAGTACTACATCAGCATCTTTTCCTATTTTTATACTTCCCACTTTATCATCAATATGCAATAATTTTGCAGGATTCAAAGTCACGAATTTCCATGCTTCTTCTTCTGAAATGTTTCCATATTTCACTGCTTTTGCAGCTTCTTGATTTAATCTTCTGGACATTTCAGCGTCATCAGAGTTATAGGCTACTACAAGTCCCGCATTGTGCATGATTGGACCGTTGAAGGGAATGGCATCATTCACTTCAAATTTATACGCCCACCAATCCGAGAACGTCGAGGCTCCTACTCCGTGTTTTTTCATTTCATCGGCTACTTTGTATCCTTCAAGGATATGTGTAAAGGTATTTACTCTAAAGTTAAATTTTTCGGCAACATTCATCAACATCAAAATTTCAGATTGCACATAAGAGTGGCAGGAAATGAAACGTTCCTTATTAAGGATTTCAGCTAGAGTCTGTAGTTCTAAGTCTACCCTTGGCGCTTTCCCTTTTCCTTTTTTACCACTTGAATTATAAGTTTTCCAAGCCAAGTCATATTCTTTTGCACGTTGAAAATAATCTGTAAAAACCTGTTCCACACCCATTCTTGTTTGAGGAAAACGAGTAGGGTTGGTAATTCCCCAGTTGGCTTGTTTCACATTTTCACCTAAAGCAAATTTAATGAATTTTGGTTGGTCTTTGTAAAGCATTTCTTCTGCAGAAGCGCCCCATTTCCATTTTACAATGGCAGAGCGTCCTCCGATAGGATTAGCAGAACCATGCAATAATTGCGAAGTTGTTACACCACCAGCTAAATCTCTATAGATATTAACGTCTTCGGAATTGACTACATCCTCAATTGTTACTTCAGCACTGGAGTTGTGTCCCCCTTCATTGACACCTCTTGAAATGGCTATGTGGGAATGTTCATCGATTATTCCGCTGGTCAAATGTTTGCCTTTTGCATCTAAAACTGTGGCGGAAGCATCAGAAAGGTTTTTGCCGATAGCAGCAATTTTTCCATTTTTGATTAAAACATCTGTTTCTTCTAATACACCTTCTTTTTCATTGGTCCAAACCGTGGCATTTTTGAATAAAAGTGTCTGTTGTGTTGCTTTTTTTACCGTCCCGAAGGCAACATTTGGAAATGTTGTAGGGAGGATCATTTTGTTTTTTTCAATTTTTGAAGAATCAACCGCTTTTGCAAAAGGAGCCGTTTTTACAGCGCTCCATTTCACTTCATTTCCATTGAATAAAATTGCTTTTCCAGAAATTTTCTCAATATCGTCTATGTATCCTGTTGCTCTTGTAAAGCTGGTTTTTGTAGAATCATTGGGTTTGATTATTATTGAAATCCAGTTATTAGCAATAGTAAGTTTAGACTTTATTTTTTTAGCATCAACACTTGTGATTTCTGATTTTGGTGTAGCTATGTCGCCGTCAAGAGTCCATTTGTATTTGGTGTTATTGACCGTTAAGTCATACTTGCCACGAATGTCTTTAACCATAATATCATTGATGACATACTTACTTCCTTGAACCCAGTTTTCGTAAACGATGGTTTTTTCTTCGAATATTTCTCCGGAGGTGATCACAAAATTAGCTAGACTTCCGGTTTTTAAACTTCCAATTTCGTTGCTTTTTCCTAAAATTGATGCTGGAATTGTTGTCAGTGCTTCTAATGCTTTGGTTGTATCAAAACCATATTTAATGGCTCTTAGAAGGTTAGTTCTGAAATCTCCCACCTTCTTTAATTTGTCTGTAGTCAAGGCGAAAACAATACCGTTATCAGACAAAACCTTCAGATTAGTAGGGGCTTGATTCCAGAAACGCAAATCTTTCAATTCCATTTGATTGGCTTGGTACGGATCAGACACATCATAAGCTTCGGGGAAATTGATTGGAATAATAAATTTAGAATTTGTTTTTTTTATTTCTTCAATTCTTTCAAATTCATTTCCTATGCCTTTCAATACATAGTTCAATCCAAATTCTTTTCCTATTTTAGAAGCTCTAACACTATTTAATTTATCCTCCGAAGCAAAAATTTGAACTAATTTTTCATTATTTGATAAGGCTTCTAATGATAAATCTTTGGTTGCAGCATTCCCTTTTTTGTACCAATCTAAATCAAAGTACATTTGGCGTAATAAGGCCATCATTCCCATTAATGAGCTAGGATAGGATTGATTTGTAGTGGCACTTTTTGTAAATGCAAAGTGATTAGTGATTTTGTCAGATAATAATTGTGTGCTTTTATCAGCGTTGTTCAAAGCGATTAACATTCCGGATCCTTGGGCAATTCCATCCGGAACGTGAGTACCTACAACACCAAATCCTGCTTTTAACAACTCCTCTGCTTTAGTTGGGTCGTATTTAAAACTTTCATATCCATTTACTTCTGAGCGAATATTTTCATTCCAATAATATCCCACTCTTTTAGTATCGTACAAAGGATTTCTTTCCGTACTTGTTATTTCTTTTGGTTTTTCAATTCCAAAACTGGTATAAATGTCAATAAAGGAAGGATATATTGATTTTCCTTCCAGATTAATAGTAACGCAATTTTTAGGAATAGTAATGGTAGCACCGGCACCAATTACTTTTCCGTTTTGAATTAATAAAGTGCCTTTTTCAATAATTTGTGTTGGGGTAACATAAATTTTGGCATTGGTAAAAGCAGTGAAATTGGTGTTTTTGTTTTGAACACTTTCGTTATTAGGAAAGTATTCCTGAGCATAGGTTTTTGGTACCAAAAAACTCAAACAGAGTAGGAGTAGGATTTTTTTCATAGTGTGGTTTCTAATTATTTTCTAAAAGTAGAAAAATGTTAATATTATACCTTCACTTTTTTTAATTTTAACATTTTGTTTTCGCGAAAAATGTATCGTATAGAGCTGTATACCAAAGTATTTTTATTTTTTTTGATTAAATTTTTGCTGTTCATTATTTTATTGGAATTTATGTAAGATTTATAATAACAATAAGAAAAGTTTCATTAATTTTAGAATCAAATAAAAACAGATGCTAGTTAAAGTTTTTGGAAGTGCAGTTTTTGGAGTTGAAGCCACAACAATTACCGTTGAGGTAAATATTGATAAAGGGATTGGATACCATTTAGTTGGATTACCAGATAATGCTATTAAAGAAAGCAGTTACCGCATTGCGGCTGCGCTTAAAAACAATGGCTATGCGATGCCCGGCAAAAAAATCACCATCAATATGGCTCCTGCGGATTTACGTAAAGAAGGCTCTGCGTATGATCTGACTTTGACAATTGGTATTCTGGTAGCCTCTGGGCAGATTAAAGCCGATGAAATTGACCAGTATGTAATCATGGGAGAGCTTTCGCTTGACGGAGGTTTGCAACCCATTCGTGGCGCTTTGCCGATTGCTATCAAAGCAAAAGAAGAGGGTTTTAAAGGTTTTTTTCTTCCAAAGCAAAATGTGAAAGAAGCAGCAATTGTTGCAGGATTAAATGTGTATGGAATAGAAAACATACAGGAAGTAATTGACTTTCTAGAAGGAAAAGGGACTTTGGAACCAACAACAATCGATACTAGAGCCGAATTTTATAAAACATTAGACTTTCCTGAATTTGATTTTAGTGATGTCAAGGGGCAGGAGTCTATAAAAAGATGTATGGAAATTGCGGCTGCCGGCGGGCATAATATTATCTTGATTGGTCCACCGGGTGCCGGAAAAACCATGTTAGCTAAGCGATTGCCCAGTATTTTGCCTCCCATGACGTTGCGTGAAGCATTAGAAACCACAAAAATTCACAGTGTTGCCGGAAAATTGAAGGAAGTAGGTTTGATGAATCAGCGTCCGTTTCGTAGCCCGCACCATACTATTTCGAAGGAGGCAATCAACAATGGGTGGGTGTGATTATATACTAAAAATGAAAGTAACAATATCAAACGACTGGAAACAGATAACCATTAATTAAATTCATGAATAACAAATCAAAACTAATGTATAAGATAATAATGATGGTTGGTATCATCATTATTTTTATTCAAGTGATAATGATATGTAAAAAATTCTAATTGATAACACTAGCATTTTTTATATAAGAAAATATCCTACTTTAGTAAAATAAATTTGACTACAATAAAATGACCATCCAACAATATCTTACCAAAGTTGAAACGCTTTACAAAACAGGAAACGCAAGAGAACATTCTTATCGTGGCGATCTACAGAACCTCATCATGGATATGCTTCCAGACATTCTGGTGACGAATGAACCCGCAAGGGTTGCTTGTGGAGCACCTGACTATGTATTGACCCGTAAGGACATTCCTGTGGGCTACATTGAAGCAAAAGACATCGGAGTAGATTTAGGAAGCAAGACCCTAAAAGAGCAGTTTGATCGCTATAAATCGGGGTTGTCAAATTTGATTTTTACCGATTATATGGATTTTCATTTCTACAAAGATGGAGAGCTAACCACTAAGATTGCGATAGCTAAAATCGAGAATGGATCGATCGTTTCCCTACCGGGAAACTTCGAGCAATTCTCGCAACTTATAAAAAACTTTGCACTAACCGTGTCGCAAACTATCAAGTCACCAACTAAGTTGGCACAAATGATGGCAGGAAAATCAAAGTTAATGGCTGACGTTATTGAAAAATCATTAAACTTTGATGACCAAGAAGGGAAACGCTCCCAACTAAAATCTCAAATGCTATCGTTTCAACAAATGTTGATTCACGATATAGACAACAAAACCTTTGCTGATATATACGCTCAGACCATTGCTTATGGGATGTTCGCAGCTCGTTATCACGATCCAACTTTACCCACATTTTCCCGTATGGAAGCCGCAGAGTTAATCCCTAAAAGCAATCCATTTTTACGCAAGTTATTTCAAGACATAGCGGGTTTTGACCTAGACATACGTTTGACATGGATAGTTGATGAACTCGTCAATATTTTCCTCGCCTCTGATGTGGCAACCATTATGAAAAATTTTGGTAGAAGTACGAGACAGGAAGACCCTGTAGTCCATTTCTATGAGACTTTTTTAGGCGAATATAATCCCGCATTAAAAAAAGCTCGAGGGGTCTGGTACACACCGCAACCTGTAGTAAATTTCATTGTGCGTGCCGTTGATGATATTCTAAAAACTGAATTCGATTTACCACAAGGTTTGGCAGATACCAGTAAGATTAAAATTAAGAAAAAAGCCATTACCCAAACCGCTTCCAAAAAAAATGCCGTAATAAAAGAAGTTGAGGTAGAACATGAAGTTCATAAAGTTCAGATATTGGATCCAGCCACAGGAACGGGAACTTTTCTAGCTGAGGTGGTTAAACACATTCATAAAAAATTTGAAGGCCAACAAGGTATTTGGAGCAAGTATGTAACCAAAGACCTCATCCCACGATTAAATGGTTTTGAGTTATTAATGGCGAGTTATGCAATGGCACACCTCAAAATGGATATGCTTTTGACCGAAACAGGATACAAACCAACAGACGACCAACGTTTCCGTATTTTCTTAACCAACTCACTGGAAGAAGCACATCCCGACACCAACACCCTTTTTAGTTCGTGGTTAAGTGATGAAGCCGACCAAGCCAATGCTATAAAACGTGACTCACCCGTAATGGTTGTTATTGGAAACCCCCCTTACAGCGTTAGCAGTACTAATAAAAGTAAATGGATTGAAGGCTTAACAGCCGATTACAAAAAAGATATGAAGGAGCGAAACATACAACCTCTTTCGGACGATTACATAAAATTCATACGGTTTGGACAACATTTTATTGATAAAAATGGTGAGGGAGTGTTAGCTTATATTTCTAACAATAGTTTTATTGATGGCATTATCCACCGCCAAATGCGAAAACATTTACTAGAAAGTTTTGATAAAATTTTCATCTTAGATTTACATGGAAATTCAAGATTAAAAGAAACATGTCCAGATGGCTCAACCGACCAGAATGTGTTTGATATAATGGCTGGTGTTTCTATTAATATATTTGTAAAAACAGGTAAGAAAAACAAAAATGAACTAGGTGAAATTTTACATTTTGATTTACAAGGAAAGAGGGAATTAAAGTATGATTTTTTAAGTGGAAATTCACTTAAAACTTTAAAATGGAACAAAATTACAGGAGAAAAGCCAAATTATTTTTTTGTAAAAAAGAATTTTAATTTAGCTGAAATATATGAAGCGGGAATTAAAATTGATGAATTATTTAGTTTAAATACAGTTGGAGTTTCAACTTTTAACGATGGACTAACTGTTAAATTCTCTAAAGAAGAACTTTTAAATACAATACATTATATAAAAAATAATTCGAATTTAGAAGTAATTCGTAATGAATTAAAAATAAAGGAAAACAGTAGAGACTGGACTTTAGAAAATGCTAAAATTGATATTGATAAACAAAGTGATGAAAATATTGGAGTAGTCTTTTATAGACCCTATGACTGGAGATTTACACTTCATACTACCAAATCTAAAGGTTTTATTGCATATCCAAGACCTCTATTAGTTAACAATCTATTTAAAAGGGAAAATCTTTCTTTAAATACTGTCAGACAAACATTAAATGGTAAAGGAGTTAATGCTTTTATAACAAAAGATATTATTTGTAGGGACTCAATCACAAGTAAAACATATTCATTCCCACTCTATCTTTATCCAGAACCCAATGTCCAACAAACATTGGATGGTGACAAGGCAAGAATACCAAATCTAAACCCCGATATTGTCAAACAAATTGCTAACGGTTTAGGCATGACCTTCATTAATGAAAAGGAAATAGAAAGTAATGTTTGTTTTGCTAACAGTTATGAGGTCCGCCCAGAGTTTAAGCAAAGTTTCGCTCCAATCGATTTGTTAGATTATATTTATGCGGTTTTACATTCACCAACGTACCGAGAGAACTACAAAGAGTTTTTAAAAATAGATTTTCCACGTGTTCCGGTTCCACCGGATCACTTAGAATTTTGGAAATTAGTAAAACTAGGCGGTGAATTACGCCAAATTCATTTATTGGAAAGTCCAACTGTAGAAAAATATATAACTCAATATCCCGAAGATGGTGACAACATTGTGACCAAACCAATTTATAAAAATGGTAACGTCTACATTAACGATGAGCAACATTTCGCCAACGTTCCAGAAGTAGCATGGAACTTTTACATCGGAGGATACCAACCCGCTCAAAAATGGCTAAAAGATCGCAAGGGCCGTGAACTAAATTATGATGATATTTTACATTACCAGAAAATGGTGGTGGCGCTTAACGAAACGGATAGAATTATGAAGGAAATAGATAAAATAGAAATTTAAGAAAAAAGTAATGGCAAACAAAGTTAAAACATACGATATTAAAGTTCCTGTTTACACTACTGAGGTTTTCGAGAAACCGAATGATTTTTTTGGTGGAATTTCAGTAAAACACATGAAAACATTTATTGACACTAAAATCGAAGAATTTTCTAACGCTAAAATTCCACTATCATTTGAAAATAGAAATAAAACTAAAAAAACGGTAATAAGCGACATTATAGTTCATAAAAATTCGATTGATAACAACGCGATCTTATTACAAGTATCTGCCTATAGTACTAATCTTTATGATGGATATTTAGAAACTGAAGAAAAAATTCCTTTTGAAAAAAGCCACAAGATTGGGAGTGATACAAATTTCGTTATGTTATATCCTATTATTAAAGGAATAGACTCTGCCAAATATACTCATCAATATTTAATCTTGGTTTATGAAGATCCTACCAAATCTAATGAAGAAATTTTAAAAGTAATTAGACAACTATTAAATAAAATTCTTTATATTCCAATAGCCAATATAAAGCTCCCAACTATCTTAGATGAACTCAGAAAAATAAAAATTATTCCTGAGCTACAAATTAAATATAGTGCTATACATTATGATAATAATGATGTAGATATAGAATATAAAGAATATTTTGTTAGTGGAAAGTTTTTAAAAAACAAGTTTCACAAGTTCAAAGACATGCCTATAGAAAAGATCGAAGAAATTATTAATGAACCAAATGAAGATGATTATCAGAAGAAAGAGGCAAAACTAATTGTAGGGAAAAAAGAATATAAAATTACAAAAGAGATGATTAATGAAGCAAATGAAGAATATAAGCAAACAGCCGAGAAAGTTTTTAATATGAGAACCACTATCACGGAGAGTGAAATGGAAAATAACATACATGATATAGATTTCATTTTCTCAAAACTTAAACCTATTTTAGAAAACTATCTAAGTAATGGAGATAATTGATATTCAAAAAATAAATATTCTTCTGAATGATATGTGGAATTTCCAACTGATATTATTCGGATTAGCCGTAACCTTGTTCACGGTTATTTATTCATTTATAATTTCGAAAAGAGATGAATTAAGATCGATTGCTGATACCATCAAAAATGGAGAACAAACAGCGATGATAAAACAAAAAGAAACTTTTGCTAAAAACTACATCATTCGATTAAAAAAAATTAATAATAATTTGATAATTCTTATACTCACCACATTTTTATTTTCATTTTGTAGCTGGTTCGCAGAACGATTTATATCTGAATATAATTTTGAATTAAAGAAATATATTCTCTTAACTTTAGCCACTTCGACGATAATACTTCTTACCCTAATTGCTAAGCAATCCTATAAAATTTTTCTTCACTACAAAGAATCTACAAAAGTTTAGTCAGTAATAAATTTGTTCTATTTTAAAATCATGTGAGAGTCATTATAAAACTTTAAACATATTACATCCGATAACTTATATTTTTAATTTTTTAAATTCTGTAAACGTATGTTTTTAGGGCATGCTTCAAAACGGCATACTTTTTTAGCCTATAATCATACTTTTTAGGTGTATAATTTTGCCACCTTAAAAATATACACTATATTTGTTTTGAAATTAAATATCAGACCAAATGTCAAAAGTAAAATATATCCGAGTATCAACCGAAGAACAAAATACTGCTCGTCAAGAAGTAAACGCCAAAGAATTCTCAACAATCTACATCGATAAGACATCGGGTTCAGTCCAATTCACAGAGCGCAAAGAAGCTAAAAAACTTTTAGCAGACATCGAATCAGGAATAGTGACAGAAATTCACATCTCATCAATAGACCGCTTAGGTCGTAATATTATCGACATTTTAACTGTGGTAGAATTCTTAACCCAAAAATCAATAAAATTATTTGTTGAAAATATCGGAATGTATTCACTAATCGATAATAAGCCAAATCCGAGCTTTAAGATGATTGTGAGTGTTCTCGGAAACGTCGCCGAAATGGAGCGCTTAAACATGCTGGAGCGCCAACGACAAGGTATCGAATTAGCTAAAGCTAAAGGAACTTATACTGGCCGTTTATTTGGCTCAAAAATGAGCGATGCTGAGGTTTTAATAAAATATAAATCCGTGGTAAAAGAACTAAAAAATGGTGAATCTCTGAGACGAGCTTCAAAAATTGGTGGTTGCAGCCTTGGTACTGCACAAAAAATCCAAAGGTTACTTAATCCAGCAGTGATATAAAAACAAAAACCGGAGCGATGCTCCGGTTTTCTATTTGACTGGTTTTGCAGAAATAATTCGTCCTTGTGGATAAACCTTTTTTGCAATCATTAATGCGTGAGCGGAGTTTGATCCTCCTATAACGAATTCACTTTTGTTCGGCCCAAACCAAATTTCTACTCTATAATTTTTCATTTCATTCCATTTTTAATCTGTGTTATTTTATTTTGGAAAAATATTATTTGTTTTCTCATGTATAAAATTTGAAGTTCCTGATCCATATCAGATTTTTTATTAGTGTCTCGCTCCACTGCGATTTCCCTCTGTTTTATAGAAATTTTTCCATTTATTTCATTTTCATCCATGTTTTTAAAGATTTTAGGTACTTTCTCTGACCAACAAACAGAAAGTAAATGTTTCAAGCCTTACAAACATTGACACTATTTTTTTTATTTTTTTCATTAAGGGTGCTATAAGTTTTTAATTGAAAATATAACTAATTGATATTCAGTGAGTCGTTAATAGTTATTTAAGGGTTTTCGGTTGATTAACTACATGTTTTTATTCCAAAAATTTTTTTTGACCATCTGATTGTTAAAATACATGCTAGGCGGGTTGAAAAAATCTTTATAATAACAGCGGTAACGCACCAGAACTAATCTTATCCCACAACTACACTAGGATAACTATTGGAAAAGGACTCAGCTACAAAAAGTAGTTCTAATTCATTATTCCGAGATAATAAATTATATTCAGCTTCCAAATGATAATCATCAATTATTGCATTTTCTTCATAGTTTAGGAAACAATAGTTAATCAATAATTGCTTCAGGATTGGATTGTTTTTCAGATCCGTAATTTTAAATTCATTCATCTTTTATAATTTTTAGATAATTGTTATTTCACCACTTTTTTGAATATAGCTGGTAACACTATAATAATTATATATATTTTCAACCTGAGTTCTATAATAATTTTTATTCAGATACTTACTTAATACTTTGGCTACGGAAACCTCAACCTTTTCTTTATCGTCATCGATTAATGCGTGAATGTGATTAAAACCTCTTCTATCTTTTTCAATGCAATAAGCTATATTTACGGTAGGTAGAAGTTCTTTTACTTCTTCGATTAATTGAATATGATACTTCACGTCGTAATCATCTAGAAGGTTCCACGTCAACAACGTTTCCCATTTATGATTAGATACGGTTGTTTCTTTTCTTTTATATTTTGGCCTAAACTGATCTATTAGTGTATAATGTATTTCCCAAGCTCTCCCAACAAACCTTAACAAATTAGGTATGTGTTTATAATCTTCTTTAACTTTTTTCATCCTATACTTCAATGCTCTATCCTTCAATCCAGTCATGCTACCTAGTTGATTTAGCCTGTAGTATATTTGGACTTTACTTTTATTAATTTCATTAATTACATTACTATACTCTTCTATCATATTTTATTTATTTATTTTACATAAGAAGGACAAGAGAGGTTTTATCCAATTTGCCCTATAATTATAAATATCAGTGCAAAACTCAAAAGACGATTTATTTTTAGTTTTGGTCGTTTTTTTTTTGTTTTGGTCGTTTATTTATATAAAATAGTATAATCGATAATGAAAAAAACGAAATAGAAAAATAAATTATTTTTTCAGATTGATATAAATCTCTGTACATATAGAGTTTTACCAGTGTATTAAATAATAAATTGATATGATGAAGTTGAGGTAACTCGGAAAAGTTGTGACGAAATTAAAATTTAGCTGGTCCATTAAAAATTTCAAATACCTAAGTAGTTTTTATTATTATCTAAAGTTAAACCTTTGCACCCTTTAATATAATGTGTTTTATCGCTCATTTGAAATTACCCCCACAATGAAAAAAATACAAACTTATTGTATATTTACGGGCTAATTGATCTCATGTTATGAAAATAGGTATTTATTGTAGGATTTCACGAATAAAAGATGGAAACGATTTGTCAATTGAAGATCAAAAGCAAAAAGGAATTGCAAAAGCTGATGAATTAAACATACCATTTGTGTTATACATTGATGAAGGAATTTCTGGTGCAGCTGAAAAAATAAGTGATAGACCTGAATTTGAAAGATTGCTTGGTGATGTTTCAACTGGAAACCTAACTCACGTTTTCTGTTATGATCAATCACGTTTGGAAAGAAACCCACAAATGCGTTTTGTAATTACTGATTTGTTCAGGAAAAACAATATTACATTTATAACAGCTATGGGTGGGGTTGAAGATCTGAACGATCCACAACAACAATTTTTTGGTGACCTTCTTTCAGTGATTAATAAGTTTCACGTAACCACGACCAAATTAAAAGTTAAATCAGCGTTGAGGTTACGAGTTAAAGAGGGTAAGACCCGTGGTATCTTACCTTATGGTTACACCAAGGATGTAAATGATATGATGATTATTAATGAAATTGAAGCGGTTACCGTAAAAAGGATTTTTGCTATGTCATTAGAAGGTATTGGAACTAGAACCATATCGGTGGCCCTGAATGATGAAGGCATTCCAACGAGATATAATACAATGGAAACTGGCACTGTATCGGTTAAAAATAAATATACGGGTATTGTGTCAACCAAAGAGAAAAAGGACGTTAAATGGGCCCCAAATACCATTACGAACATAATAAAGAATACGATTTACAAGGGTGAAAGACTTTATTCTGGGATTGTTACCCAAGTACCAGCGATTTTTGACCCTATTTATTGGGATAAAGTGAATTATCATTTACCATTAAATAGAAATAACACTGGTAAAAAAGTAGATTACCGTTATTTATTGAAAGGATTGCTTAGATGTGGGGTTTGTGGTCGCAATATGTACGGCAAAAAACGACTGGACAAGCACGACAATCATTATATGTGTTCTAGTAAAAGAATTAAAGGTGAAAATTGTGGAAATCGATCTATTAATATTGATAAAATAGAATATTTTATTTGGCATCGATTATTTTATGACCACGGTTTACGGGATAAAATGGATCAAGAATTCTCGTTTGATGTCAAAGAGGTGAATAAGTTGGCCGATAAGATCAAACGATTGGATAAAAGAAATGAAATTTTAGGTACTGAACGTAAAAGAGCTATTGAATTGGTAATAAAAGGAATAATTTCTGAAAATGATATTACTGATACTTTAAGAGATATTGATTATAAGATTCATGAGAATAATATAATCATTGGTGAAAATAAACAAAAGATGTTTGCCTTGGAGTCATCAAATAAAATTATGACGAAGTATGAAAATGAATTTGAAAGCTTTTCTAAGGTCACCACATTTGAAAAGAAAAAAGAAATTATAAATGATTTTATAAGTAATATCAACATAAGTTATTTAATTGATAAAGGTGAATATAAAATTGATATAAAATTTAAAATCGACTTGCCGAAATCTATTTCTTTGTTAGACAAAAAAGAATCACTTTTTAGGACTTATGATAATGATGAGGAGTACAATAATGATAATTGGAATTATATAACCTCATTACCAACGTATGATCTTTTTAAACCGAAATTATATAAAGATAATAACGATGAGGTTGAAGAATTTAATGATTTTGATGA
This sequence comes from Flavobacterium sp. GSP27, assembly GCF_003970395.1. Taxonomy (NCBI): domain Bacteria; kingdom Pseudomonadati; phylum Bacteroidota; class Flavobacteriia; order Flavobacteriales; family Flavobacteriaceae; genus Flavobacterium; species Flavobacterium sp. GSP27. Next base: position 60,562 of record NZ_RYDP01000005.1, read on the forward strand.
ATATGAAGATTTAGATGAAAATTTCAGTAATGAAAGTGAAGTAAATGAAAAAGAATCCAATGAAGATGAAATTACCACTACTGATTATACTGAAACAACTAATAATTTTTCAATTACAAAAAATATTTTCGACCAAACAATAAATTTAATTAAAGACTTTAATATTAATGGTTTAGAGGTTGATTTATCACCCCTACAATTAATACCATATCCAATGTGGCGCTTGTTGGCGGTGGCAGTTATCCGCAACCCGGCGAAATTTCAATGGCGCACAATGGCGTTTTGTTTCTGGATGAATTGCCGGAATTTAAACGCGATGTTCTGGAAGTGATGCGCCAACCACTGGAAGATCGAGAAGTGACTATTTCCAGAGCTAAATTTACAGTTACTTATCCATCCTCGTTTATGCTGGTGGCAAGTATGAATCCGAGTCCAAGTGGTTTTTTCAACGATCCGGATTCGCCACAAACTTCTTCACCACATGAAATGCAGCGGTATTTGAGTAAAATCTCAGGACCTTTATTAGATAGAATTGATATTCATATCGAAGTGACACCAGTCCCTTTCGAAAAATTATCGGATGATCAAAAAGCAGAAAGTAGTGTAGACATTCGCAAAAGAGTGACAGCGGCTCGAGAAATTCAAACCGAACGCTTTGAGCAAATGGAAAATATCCATTACAATGCCCAAATGAATACCAAACACATTCGGGAATATTGTGCCTTGGACGATGTTTCAAAACAATTATTGAAAACAGCGATGGAACGATTAAATTTATCGGCTCGAGCCTATGATCGTATTTTGAAGGTTGCACGCACGATCGCTGATCTTGATGCGGCTCCAATAGTGGTTTCCAGCCACATTGCTGAAGCGATTCAGTATAGAAGTTTGGATCGTGATGGGTGGTTGGGCTAAAATAGATTTCAGATGTTTCACGGCTGCAAAAATGAGAATACCTTCGCGCTAGCGGGGGAAAAAGAAAAGAATAGAAATAAATAAGTTAAAAAAGAGATTTCGATAGAAATCTCTTTTATTTTTGCCAAATGTTAGAAATTCTTTACCAAGACGAATATATTATAGCAATTAATAAACCAAGTGGCTTGTTGGTTCACAAATCATTCTATGCGCGTGATGCAAAAGTTTTTGCTATTCAAGAATTGAGAAATCAAATAGGAGGGCGACACGTTTATCCTATTCATCGGTTAGATCGCAAAACATCTGGTGTCTTGTTATTTGCGTTGGATAAAAAGGTTTTAAAAATTATGAATGATCGTTTTGCCACGCGCGAAGTCGAAAAAAAGTATTTAGCAATTTTACGTGGTTGGTCACCCGAAGAACTAACGATTGATTATGATTTAACCAATGATGATGGTGTTATACAAAATGCAATAACCTACTTTCATCGATTGCAAACTACCGAAATTGAGTTAGAATTTAACAATCAACCAACGTCACGATATTGTTTGGTAGAAGCGATTCCTGAAACTGGACGTATGCATCAATTACGAAAACATTTCAAACATATTTTTCATCCCATTTTAGGAAGTCGGCCACATGGTTGTAACAAGCAAAATAAATTATGGTTGGAGAATTTTGAACTGAAAGGAATGATGCTTCATGCACATCAGTTAATTTTTAATCATCCAATAACAAATGAACAACTAATCTTGAATGCAAAGATTAATGAAGAGTTTAGCAGAGTAGGTACTATTCTTAAGCTAGATTTGAATACGTATGAAATCGCCATGACAGAAGCTGTCGCAAACACCAATGAAGATCTGGCGATACCATATTCCTATAAAAAACAAATATTATCTACATATGAATAGAATACTTATTTGTAAAATAAAGCTTTAAATTATTGTTGTATTTGGAAACAACAGTTTTCAGTGTAAAGTGGAGCAGAGTTGGGGTTTTTGATCAACAATTTTTAATTTCAGATGTTTATCACAACGTTCCACAAAATCTCGGATTTTGAGGAAGTGCCTTTCGGTTTTTAACCGATTTTGTTTTTTGAATCTTTGAATTTTAAGATCAGTCGGAGACTGAAAAACACATACTCAAAGTCGGAGACTTTGCGCAGCGCGCAGCGGGAAACGAGCTCGACTTTGTTTTTCAAAGAGTTAAATACAAAATGCTATGATAAAAATAAAAACGATCTAAATAGCCCCGATAGAAATGAAAATCCTTTACACCCTGTCAGGGTTCAAAACTCTGACAGGGTGTAAAGATTGTAGTGTATAGCGGGAAATACGTTCTTAAAAAACGAACTCGTTCTGCTCCTAAAAAAAATGTATTTTCTTAAACTATTATTTAGTTTAACGTCGATCATTATTTTGACTCGGGCGTCTTGGACCAAAACTGTTATTGCTGGTGCGGTTTGTGGTGTTGTGTTCTTAGTAGTTGGAATTCTGATAAATACCGGAGAGTTTACATAAGCGTAAGTAAGATAAATTTCAGACCGTTTTTATAATTGGATAATAATTTTATATTTTAAATTTTTGACCATTATTGTAAATACTCATTTCCAGACTTTCTATGGATATAAGATTATTTGTACCTGACTTTTGAATCCCTTTTGGATTTTTGATTACGATAACTTCGCTTTCTCCTGTAATTTCTATAGTTTTATTTTGAACAATGATAGCTGTGGCTTCATCAATTCCTATTCCGACGTGAGAAGGGAATTCTACCATAGCAGATAATAAACGGTTGTATCGACTTCTTTTTAGAAAATGCTGATCAATAATCACGTTTTTCATTAAGCCTAAACCCTCTGTTGTTTCGAGATTATTGTGGCGTATGTTGTCAAAAGTTCCAGTATATACCGGATTTAATTTTTGATTTCCGGTGATCATGTGTTCGCACATTACCGCTGCTCCAGCACTTGTTCCGGCAACGGTACTTCCGTTTTTGTAGGCTTGATGAATGGCTGTTTTAATGGGAGTGTTTTTGACGATATCCATGAATCGGGTTTGGTCGCCTCCACTTATAAAAATGAGTTTTGCCTTTTGAAGAGAGTCAATCCATTTTGGATTAGTTGCGGTTTTTTTATCAAAATTGAGCATCACTATGGGATTTGACGTTAGCCTTTTTAGCTGATCATTGAAGTAAATGTAGGCACTGTCTGGCTCTTCGCTGGACATGGGTAATACGACGATATAATCTTTTGCTTCTAATTTAGAAAGGGACAATAAACAGGTCATCAGTTTATCTGATCTGTTTCCACCGCCAATGATAAATAAGGTTCCTTTTGGAGTTTGAGCTTGAATGGAACAAAAGGCCAATAATAGAAAAATTATAAAATGAAATTTAGAAATTGAAATAGATTTGTTCATGGTTTTAGGTGTTTTATAATTATTTTGATTGCTTTTTTGTATTTAATTTTTTTCCATTTTAATAAACTTACCCGTAAAATTCGGAACTGATTTTTGCTCGTTATAAACTAGTTTTCCATTTACCCATACGCTCTGTATTCCTGTGGAAAGAGCCGTAGGATTGCTTACTGTGGCATTATCCATTATAGTATTAGGATCAAACAAGACTAAGTCGGCAAAGTAACCTGGGGCAATGAGTCCGCGATTTTTTATGCCTACGTTTTCTGCAGATAAGCTAGTCATCTTTTGTATGGCCGTTTCTAGTGGTATCAGTTTTTGCTCACGGACATAGCGACCCAGCACTCGGGAGAAAGAACCATGTCCACGAGGATGTCCACCCATCGACCCATCAGAACAGACGTTGCTAAAAGGCCACTTGAGGAAATTGCTGATGTCAGTTTCACTCATTGATTTTGCCACAATAGTTCCATCCTGACCGATTGCTGATGTCTCGCGAATGATGCGCAAGAGCGCCTGCGCAGCAGTTTCATTATTTATTGCAGCAATTTCGGTCACCGTTTTTCCTTGCCAAGTAGGACTTGGTGCGTAACGGACCATTACTGAATTAGCAGGATCAAACAATTCTTGTGTTGCAAATTCAGCACTGGCGAGATTGTCAAAATCTTTCTCTGGAAATAAAACCCTCGGCGTAGAATTCCACATGGTATAAGGATATACATCGGCTGTGATATTGATACCTTCGAGTCGTGCCTGTTGTAATTTTTTAAGAATAAGACCAGAATTGCCCCATCTACTACGCATGGCAATTTTTAAATGAGAGATTTGAACAGGAATTTTTGCCTCTCTTCCAATATCAATAATTTCATCAATAGCTTCATCGAGATGCATATCTTCGCTGCGAATGTGGCTAATGTAACGCCCGCCTTTGGAGGCAGCTACTTTGGCAAGTTCAACTACTTCATCGCGACTACTGTAATAAGCTGCCTCGTATTCAAGTCCAGTGCTAAGTCCAAGCGAACCTTTATCCATCTCAGATGCTAGCAAAATTTTCATAGCATCAATTTCAAGAGTAGTAGCTTTTCTACCTACATCATCCTTCATTATTTTTTCGCGTAACCAAGCCTGTCCGGTGTATGTAGCGATATTTATACTTACGGGGATTTTTTTTATCGATGAAAGTATTGTGTCGATGGGTACTGATTCTCCATCTTGCCCTATTACAATAGTTGTAATACCTTGGTTTGTTGCTGCGATTCCTTCAGGTTTTTCATCAAGTCCTGAGGCATGATGACTATGGCTGTCAATAAAACCAGGAGCCAGTACTTTTCCTTTTCCGTCGGTAGTACTTTCATTCTTGAAAACCTTTAGTGATCCGATGTCTTGTATGCGATCATCCACAAGGCGAACATTAGCGGCATAAGCCGGAAGGCCCGTTCCATCAATTACTTTTATATTGGTAATAAGCTGGGTTTGTGGAAGTGCAATGGGTTTTTCTTCCCAAATATTCGGGATCAACTTGTTTGCATAAGAATTAGAAGAATTGTCAAGTATAATTAGTGTTTGATTTTTATCGATGTATCGAATGATGGCGGCATTGAAACCAACCCAATTGCCAGTATGTGCCACCGTTTTTCCAGGCTCTATTATGTCCCAGCCAAAACCATATTTAGTTTCGGCACCATTATTTAGTTTCCCGGATGTGATCGCTTCTGTGAAGCTTGATTTGTTTAAAATTTTTCCGGTGTAGAGTGCCTGATCCCATTTATATAGATCTTCTGCCGAAGCATATACATTGCCATCGCCAACTACGCCATCAAAACGAATCAGGTCATTAGACAATGATTTTCCTCCTTCATATCGCATACCAAAAACGCGTGATGGCGGATAGGATTTCATCTTCAAATGATAGACATAACTGTTGTTCATTTTAAGTGGAGCAGCTATATATTGCTGAAAAAATTTGTCGGACGTGCTACCAGAAACCATTTCCAGGACGGAGGCAAGTATGGCATAATTAGTATCGCAGTACTGCCATTTTTCTCCTGACTGAAAAACAAGATTTGGTTTTTTGAGGGCTAGTAATTCCAACAGCGATTTATTGCTGAGTGTATCGAGCAATGTCATGTCGCCTTTCGCTATTTCGAAATAATCGGGAAGTCCCGAAGTATGATTCATCAGTTGACGAATGCTGATGTTGTTGTATGGAAATTTTGGTAAATATTTTTGTACAGATTCGTCATAATTCAATTTACCTTGTTCTTTTAATATCATAATCATCATCGAAAAGAACTGCTTGGAGACAGAAGCAAGGTTGAATGCTGAAGAATTATTTAAGGGAGTGTCATTTTTTGGGTCTGCATTGCCAAATGTTTTTTTATAAAGGATTTTTCCTTCTTTTCCAATCAATAGGCTGCCGTTAAAAAGTTGTCGTTGATGCAAATAATTCAGTACTGAATCAATATGAGCAATTTTTTTGGATTCTTGTGAAAAAATGATAATGGGAACAAGAAACAGTAGAAGGAATAACAGTTTTTTCATAATCAGTATCGAGTTTATTACAACATTTTTCATCTTTTTAGTTAAAAAATTACAATTAATTTCTATGGGATTAACTATCGAATTGATCCAAAATACAATTTATTTTTTAATACAAGACTTTTAAATTTAATACAAGACTAGCTTTCAAGTAGAAAAACTGATATTTAAAGAAAGTGAACATTATTTTTTCTATATTTTATTTTTTTTGTAATTATTGGATTCTATTCCTCCAAGTTTAAAAGCCTGCATTGATTCTTTTCGAATGAGAAAATGATAAAAGTAATCAAAAAAACAGGATTCGATGTGAAATTAAAATAGCGTTTTGCAGTTTGTAAAAAAGCAAAAAACACAACCATTTCAGCCTCAATTCGTGGAGATGTTATAGAATGTCCACTTTCATCGGCATAGTCATAGAAAATGTATTGGATGTAAGGCATCCGATATCTTTTGGTTTAGGCAATAAATATTTCCGTTTTAAAACAAACAACAGAGATTATTCGCTTTAAAAAACATTTAATTCTGGTTTATGTTCCAAAAGAGTATAAGAGTTATGGTTTTGTAGAGCATAAAATTAAAAATAAATTAGAGAATACAGTCAGTTTTGCAATCGATTCAAAAAGAAAGGGATTTACATTATGACTGATTATTCTCTTGTTCTGAATTCTCACGGAAAAACGGAAATTTACTATTTAATAGTACTTTGTTTTTTGTAAAAAAATGTAAACGATATTTTCTTTTTTTTGTATGAATACCAAATTTTAATTTCATATTTTATTATTTTAACACGTGCTAACCTATATTTTATTTATTTTTTTTAAAAATGAGTATAATTTTTTAAGATTTTTATACCTTTTAAAAACAAATTATCACCTCCTTGTTTTGTATTCTAAAGTTATGATTTTTAATGTTTTAGGCTTTATTGCTTAAATTTTTTCATTCAAAGCGATACTCTTTAACGCTTGGTAAATGATTTCCTATTTTAAATTTAATTCCTTCTCTTTTGATTATTATCAGTTATCAATTAATATTTTCTTAACTTATTTGTGTATATTTGTTAAAATTATAACAAATAACAACAGGTATTAACTAACTTATTTATTATTTATGAAAAATAGTCTACTCAAAGGCTTGATGGTGTTTCTAACGATGTTTTGTACTACTATGACCTATTCACAAGAGGTTTCTGGTAGAGTGTCGGATTCTAATGGTCCCCTTCCAGGAGCCACTATTTTAGTTAAAGGAACAACCAATGGCGTACTTACAGATATGGATGGAAATTTTACGATTAAAAATGTTGGCTCTAATGCCGTTTTAATCTTTAGTTACATTGGATTAAAAACTCAGGAATTAAGTGTAGCAGGGATAAGTACCCTAAATTTAATTTTAAAAGAAGATTCGGCTGAGCTAAAAGAAGTTCTAGTAATTGGTTTTGGAAAACAATCCAAGCGTAAATTAACGGATAACATCGCTTCTATTTCTTCTGATCAAATTAATCAAATTCCAGTAGCAAATTTGCAAAATGCACTTGTTGGTAAAGCTGCGGGTGTCCAAATTACTCAAATAAATGGTAAAGTAGAAGGTGGTGTGAAAATGAGAATAAGAGGAATTTCTAGTATTTCTTCGTCTCAAGAGCCTTTATACGTAATCGATGGGTTGCCATTGATAAATGATAATGAAAGTACGGGAAGCGCCCCTATTAATCCTTTAATTTCATTAAATCCTAATGATATTGAATCTATTCAAATATTAAAAGATGCTTCATCTGCCGCCATTTACGGAGCTCGAGGAACGAATGGAGTTGTTTTGATTACAACTAAACAAGGGAAATCTGGGAAAACGAAAATCTCTTTGAACACCTCTGCAGGTTGGAGCGAAGCAACCAATAAAATGAGCTGGTTAAATACAGCACAATATACGGAGCTTTTTACCGAAGCTTCTGCAAATAGTTATGGAGCTGCGGATTTATGGTTAACGGAACCTGGAGGTGTTTTTGATCAACAGGGGAATGGTAAAAATTGGAGAATTAATGAAGTTGATACGGATTGGCAAGATTTAGCCTTGGTAAAAGGATCAGTTCAAGACCATACCTTTTCTATATCAGGAGGTGATGAAAAAACGGTATTCTTTATTTCAGGTGGTTATAATAACACGCAAGGAATTATTAGAGGGAACAGTATGGAGCGTTATTCTTATAGAGGGAATTTAGATCATAAAGTTTCCGATAGATTAAGAGTGGGACTTAATACGAGTTTAAGTAAAACAAATATTGCAAGAATTGGAGCAGATAATTCTTTTGCAACTCCATTGCAAGCGGTGGCACAATCCCCTTTATCTCCCGCTTATTTAGACGATGGGGTGACACCTAACAATCAATCTACCATCTATTATAATTTTTTAATGCAAGAATTCAATGGAAGTTGGGGAGTAAATATTTTTAGAACTTTAATGAATAGTTATTTGGAATATAAAATTTTGCCTGAATTGACTTTTAAAACAGAGTTAGGCTATGATAATAACAATCAAACGGAAGAATATTTTTCAGGAAGTCTGACGGAATCTGTTTCTACTAATGGTTATGCAGATGCCAATGCAGTTCAGTCAGATAAGTACAGTATTAATAATTATTTTACTTATGCTAAAACATTTAATGAGGATTATGACGTAGAGTTTGTTGGAGGAATGAGCTTTGAAGAAAGTTCTCGAAGCAGGCAATATGTTGCGGGAACAGGATTTCCGTCAGATGCGCTGCAAACTATAGAAAGTGCTTCTGAAATAATAGCTGGATCTTCAAGTAGAACAAAGTATAATTTTCTTTCCTATTTTGGTAGAGCTACTTTTTCATTTATGGATAAATACCTCTTAAAAGGAAGCATACGTTATGACGGTTCTTCGCGATTTGGAGTATCAAACCGATACGGAGTATTTCCTGCTGCTTCTGCAGGTTGGATTATTTCTGAAGAAGATTTTTTGAAAGACAGTGGTGTCATCAACTTATTAAAAGTTAGAGGAAGTTTTGGAGTAACGGGAAATGCAGGTATTGGCAACTTTGCTAGTTTAGGTCTTTTTGAAGGATCCTCCTATAATCAACGATCAGCAATTAATCCAGTTCAATTGGTAAATCAAGATTTAAAATGGGAAAAGACAAATCAATTTGATGTGGGAATTGATTTTGGAATATTGAATAGCAGAGTAAGCGGTGAAATTGATTATTACGTTAAAAAAACAAATGATCTTTTATTAAATGAACCACTTCCGGGAACTTCAGGCTGGAGTTCTTTAACTCGTAATGTAGGATCTTTGACTAATAAAGGGTTTGAATTTGTATTGAATACTACCAATATCAAAACAACTAATTTTAATTGGAAAACGTCTTTAAACCTTTCGACTTTAGATAATAAAGTGACTGCTTTGCCTGGTGGAGATATTGTAGCTGGACATAATATTGTTAGGGTAGGTGAAACCATTTCCTCTTTTTATATAGTGGAATATGCTGGGGTTGACCCCGCAAATGGAGATGCTTTATTTTATCGAAATACGGCAAATCCAGATGGTAGTTTAGATAAATCAACAACTAATAATTATAGTGAAGCACAAAGAGTAATTTCAGGAAGTCCATATCCTACGTTTATGACAGGAATGACCAATACGGTATCTTTTAGAAATTTTGATTTTTCTTTTACTTTTCAAGGCGAATGGGGATCTTCTATGTATAATGAAGGTGGGAAATTCCAATCAGGGAATGCCCGATATGAAGACAATCAAACAACGGATCAGTTAAATAGATGGCAAAATCCGGGGGATATTACTATGGTACCTCAAGCCAGAATGTATTCTACAAACGGGCAACAAGCCTCAACACGTTATTTAGAAAAAACTGATTTTGTTCGATTAAGAAATTTATCTTTAGGATATACGCTTCCTAAAACACTCATTCAAAAATTGTCTGTCGACAGGGTACGACTTTACTTAACAGGAGTCAATCTGCTAACCTTTACTAATTATAGTGGATATGATCCAGAAGCCTCTTTTGATAATAATGGCGATTCTAATATTCAAAAAGGAATTGCATTTTATTCCGCTCCTCCTGCTAAAACAATTACTATTGGATTAAATATTGATCTATAAATAAAACATTTATGAAAAAGTATAACTACATAATAATTTTAATGTCATTACTTACTATCTTCTTTGTGGGTTGTGATGATAACTTGGATATTAAGCCGGAACAAGCCATTTCAAAAGAGGTAGCCATTTCAACTCCAGAGAACATACATAAGATTTTAATCAATGCTTACGGTGTTGCGAGGTCCAGTTCTAGTTATGGCGGTGGAATCGCACTAGCTTCAGAATTACTGGCCAATGATGGTGATCTTTATTGGAACGGAACTTATATTCAACCAGGAGAATATAATGAGAAAGCTATTTTAACGGACAATAGTTTTGTTGCAAGTATTTGGCTAAACGGATATGGAATTAGTAATCACGTTAATATCGTACTTGATAATTTAGCTGTAATCACTGACGTGGCTGATAAAGATGTTACCGAAGGAGAAGCAAAATTCCTTAGAGGTCTGGTATATTTTGATTTGGCACGATTATTTGCGAAACCCTATGTTTCGGGATCCGTAAATAGTCAGCTTGGAGTTCCTATTGTTCTTAGAGGGGTGCTGGATCCTAGTCAGATTGAATTTCCTAAAAGGAACACTTTAGAAGAAGTATACACTCAGGTTATTGCGGATTTAAAAGATGCTTACACTTTGTTACCAGCATCGAATGATATTTTTGCAACAAAATACAGTGCAGCGGCACTTCTTGCTAGAGTTTATTTGCAAAAAGGAGACTATGCCAATGCCCGAAATATGGCTGATATCGTTATTAATGAAAGTTCCGCGACTTTAACGACTACTTTTGCACAAGCATTTAATAATTTAGAAAATTCAAATGAAGATTTATTTGCTTGGCAAATAACGAGTCAGGATGCTAGCTCTAATGATTTTAATGTGTTTTGGGCCGGTTCTGCTTTTGGAGGTCGCGTGGGAAATCCAGATGTGGAAATTTTATCACAGCATTGGGATATTTATGATGATCCGAATGATAAGAGAGCCGATTTCTTTTACAAAGCAAAATGGTGGTGTACAACAAAATGGAAAAGCCAATTTGCGAATATACCAATGCTACGTCTAGCTGAAATGTATTTAACAAGGGCTGAGTCTAATTTTAGACTAGGAACGGTTACAGGGCTTTCTCCTGTTAATGATGTTAATATACTACGCCAACGTTCGGGTGCAGCTCTATTTATCACTGTTGATTTGGCTACTATTTTAATGGAAAGAAAAAGAGAATTATCTTTTGAAGGATTTGCTTTATTTGATGCAAAACGATTAAAACAAAATATTGGATCTCTTCCTTACGATGCCAATAATTTAATTTTACCTATTCCGAGAAGAGAAATAGATGTAAATAAAAACTTAACTCAAAATGATGGGTATTAAATAAAAATTTAGTTTTAAAGTTAAAAAGGAGTTCTGTTTGTATAGCAGAGCTCCTTTTTTACGTTTAAAATTTTAAATTAATTGGATCAAGTATTGTGTTTTGAATGCTAATATAAAATTAACTATTAATAGAAATAAATATCATTCAGCCATTCTTTTAATAAAAGTTCTTTAAACATTTTCTGATTTTGCAGAATTTTTATAAATAGTTATTGTCTTATAAGAAAAACAATCTGCTGATGGTCAATGATAGCTGTGCTTTTGGATATAGTTGAAACCAACAAGAGTAGTTTTGAGCCCCGATTAAGCGGTTTGAATAGCCCCATTGCAAATCCGCCTATCGGGGTTTTAAGATCAGTCGGAGACTGAAAAACACATACTCAAAGTCGGAGACTTTGCGCAGCGCGCAGCGGGAAACGAGCTCGACTTTGTTTTTCAAAGAGTTAAATACAAAATGCTATGATAAAAATAAAAACGATCTAAATAGCCCCGATAGAAATGAAAATCCTTTACACCCTGTCAGGGTTCAAAACTCTGACAGGGTGTAAAGATTGTAGTGTATAGCGGGAAATACGTTCTTAAAAAACGAACTCGTTCTGCTCCTAAAAAAAATGTATTTTCTTAAACTATTATTTAGTTTAACGTCGATCATTATTTTGACTCGGGCGTCTTGGACCAAAACTGTTATTGCTGGTGCGGTTTGTGGTCTCTGTTTTTGGTTTTCGCGGAGTTGAATCGCGTTGTTGTCTTCCTTGTCCTTGTTTGATAGGTTCTTTGGAAGCGTTAGGATCTGGCTCGAAACCTTTGATGTTTTCTTTAGGTAATTTCAAACCCACTAATTTTTCTATATCACGTAGAAAGACTGTTTCGTCCGGACTGAATAATGAAATAGCTTCTCCATTAGCTCCAGCTCTTCCTGTACGGCCTATGCGGTGAACGTAATCTTCTGGAATGTTGGGTAATTCAAAATTGACCACATGTGGTAATAATGGTATATCCAGACCTCTGGCCGCAATATCTGTAGCGACCAACGCGGTCAGGCTTCCGTCTTTGAAGCCCGCCAAGGCTTTGGTACGTGCTCCCTGGCCTTTATTTCCGTGAATAGCAGCTGCTTTAATTCCGGCACTAATCATGCTTTCCGTCAGCTTATTAGCACCTTGTTTCGTACGGGTGAAAACCAAAATTTGTTTCCAGTTTCCCTCTGTAATCAATTTAATGATGAGTTCTGTTTTTTTCTCTTTGGCAACAGGATACACTATTTGAGTAATAGCATCCACGGTTGTATTTTCTGGGGTTGCTTCCACATGAACGGGATGATGCAAAATGCCCATGGCCAATTTCTTTATATCTGTTGAAAAGGTTGCCGAAAACATCAAATTTTGCCTTTTTGCAGGTAATACTTTTATAATGCGCTCAATGTCTCGTACAAAACCCATATCTAGCATGCGATCCGCTTCATCTAAAACTAAGATTTCAACTTTGGCAAGCGATATTAATCCTTGGTTTTGCAAATCGATTAACCGACCTGGTGTGGCGACTAAAATATCGATACCCTGACGCAGTTGGGTAACTTGTGGATTCTGGTTTACACCTCCAAAAATAACGGTGCTTTTTAAGTCTAAAAATTCACTGTATTCTTTTATATTGGCTAATATTTGTGCGGCTAATTCTCTGGTTGGCGTTAATATTAAAGCACGAATGGGCCTTTGTCGCAACTGTTGCCCTTGCGATAATAATTGTAAAATAGGCAGTGTAAAACCAGCCGTTTTTCCTGTTCCCGTTTGTGCGGATGCTAATACATCTTTGCCTTCTAAAATGGGTGGAATTGCTTTTTGTTGTATTGGAGAAGGGGTTGTGTATCCTTTTTTGCTGATGGCTTTAAGTAAAGCATCCGATAAGCCTAATGAGTTAAATGACATAAATGGTGTTTATGAAGCAAACACTATTATTTAGTTTACTCCTTTAATTTGGCGCAAAGGTACTGCTAATTTCCCTGTTATGGTTTTATTGTTTAACTTTGTTTACTTAAAGCGAGTACGTTATTTTTAATCCGTTCCTATACTAAAGCTTTGGTGGTACCAATTATCTAAGTTAAAAAAGGAAAATAATGTAAAGTTCAGTATTCATATTAGACTAAACACTTTTTTAATTAATTCCTACAAAAGTATCGCCTTGAGTAATATCTCCAGATTGATACCCTTTCATAAACCAGACTTTCCGTTGTGCGGAACTTCCGTGTGTAAAGGATTCCGGAACAATGTGTCCTTGAATTTTAGCTTGAATCGCATCATCACCAACTGCATGTGCTGCACTTAAAGCTTCATCAATATCACCTTCCTCCTGTAAATCATTCATTTTTTGATTGTAATGTGTTCATACGCCCGCATAAAAATCAGCTTGCAAATCCGCTATCGGATTAGATTACTTGTCAAAATTTCTTTTGACAGGATTTAAGTCTTTAGAAAACAATCTGTTTAGCTTTTTGTCATGTACTTAAATAAAATGTACATAAATTAAAAGAAAAATAGTTGGCTACAGTATCCATTTAGCAATTGTTTCCTCAATGACTCCTTTGACTATAGGTTTTGAAATATAATCATTCATTCCTGCAGCGAGACATTTTTCTTTCTCTTCTTTTTCGGTGCCCGCAGTTATTGCAATAATAGGCAGGTTTTTACCCGAACTCAAGCTTCTTATTATTTTTGTTGCTTCGTAACCATTCATTTCGGGCATTTGAATGTCCATAAAAATAAGATCAGGCCGGAGTATTTCAAATTTTTCGATAGCTTCTTTGCCGTTGACTATTTCGAAAATTATTGGATTTACAAATAAATTTTTGATAATGGTTTTAAGCAGTAACATGTTTACTTTGTTATCCTCTACAATCATAACGCTTCTTAGTTTTTTAGCATTTTTGACGGTTGTAATAGGTATTTTTTTATCTAGATCTATTTCAGGATCAGTACTATTTTTTGGAGTTTCGTTGCTGGTTTTTAAATCTAAATCAAAATAAAAAGTACTTCCCAGTTCGATGGTGCTTTCCAGTTGCAGGGTACTGTTCATTATACCAAGTAATTGGTTTGAAATTGTCAGGCCTAATCCTGTTCCTCCATATTTTCTTGTCGTAGAACTGTCTTCTTGTGAAAAAGCCTGAAAAATTTTATATTTGTTTTTTTCTAATATTCCAATTCCTGTATCGATCACTGCAAATCGAATCTTAACATGCGACGCATCAATTTTTTCAATCACAGAAACATTTAATTTAATGGAACCCTTTTCTGTGAATTTTACAGCATTTGACAATAAATTAATTAAAATTTGTCTTAATCGGACAATGTCTATCCAAAAATATTCAGGAATTTCAGACGATATATTTAGTTTTAAACTTAGATTTTTTTGGTTGGATTCGTATAATATTAAATCAATAATCTGACCCAGAACATCTTTTACGTTATATTTTTCAATGTGTAAATCTAGTTTTCCGGCTTCAATCTTTGAAAAATCAAGAATGTCATTTACGATATCCAGCAAGGAATATGCGGATTGTTTTACTGTATTGATGTATTTTTCTTGGGTTGAGCCAAGTTGTGTTTTCATTAACAAATCTGTGAATCCAATAATCCCATTTAACGGTGTTCTTATTTCATGACTCATATTGGCCAGAAATTCTGATTTTGCTTTATTGGCAGCTTCTGCTAGTTCTTTTTCTTTGACTATGGTTTCGGTTTGTTTCCTTGCTGTAATATCAATAAAAATTCCTTCCAAGAATGCAATTTTCCCATCTTTGTATATGGTATCACCAAATTCTTCCACCCATACAACCGTTTTGTTCTTGTGTATAATCCGGTAAACAATATGAATCGGAATTTTAGTATCTATTGCATTTTTTTGAGTAGCAATGGTTTTTAATTTGTCTTCGGGATGAATTAAATCAATAAAGGATAAATGGTTCGTTAGAAAATCATTTTTTGGATATCCGGTAAGCTTTTCAATCTCATCATTAATGTAGATCTTTGTGTTGTTTTCATCATAATTTGATAAATAAACGGTTCCTGGAATATTATTGGCTAATAATCTAAATTTCTCTTCACTTTCATATATCGCGGTCTCGTTCGTAATACGTTCTATTGATGAGGCTATATTCCTAGCTAATGTTTGTAAAATATTGACCTCATCTTCGGACCAACATCTCTCATTTTGAGTATCATCAAATCCCAAAAAGCCACGAAACCTATTTTTGATAAAAATTGGAAAAAGGATTATTGATACAACATCAAGATTTTCTAATTTATTCCTTAAGGAAGGATTCTCAATTTTTGAAATTATTGCATCGTAAACTTTGTTGTTTAAAAGCGGTATCAACAATTCTTCAAAAAACACATGTGGTAGATTTTGAAGTTTAATATTGTTTTTCGTTATTTTATGATTGTTAATTATCCATCTGTATTTTTGGCTAATAAAACCTGTATTACTATCATTTTCGTAGTAATACGCTCTATGGGATTTTGTAGTTTTACCCATAATAATGAGTACATCTGAGAAAATATCGTTGATGTCATTGCTGTTCAAAAATTTCTCTGTACAAAGTGCCATAGCAGATAAAAGTTCACTCTTGTATTCTAATTTCTTCTCTGTTTCATACCGACTGTGAGAAATCATAGTCAACGATATAATATCCGAGATGGTTCGGGCAAAAATAATGTCCTCGTTGTCCCAGTATCGTTGTGTTTTTACTGTTTCAAAGCTAATGGTTCCAGATAAGTCTCCATTTATGAAAATGGGAATGGCAAGTTGTGATTTGATATCGTTTTTTAAAAAATAGTCATTTATAAATTCAGATATTTCATATTTATTAAAAACATCAGGAGCACTGATTTGTGTTTTGTTTTTGATGGACTCAAAATAAATAGGATAATTTTTCTTTTCTAAAACGGAGCCCTTAGAATAAGAATTATGGTCCAAGTCATATAAATTTTCACAGGTAATTGTATCTTCGGTATATTTCCAATAACTTACCCGATTGCACTTTGATACTTTAGCAGCTAATTCAATTATTTGCATCACACTAACATCCAGGTTTTTGTAATTACTAAAGTTGGTTGTTGATAGTTTTTTTACAGCTTCATTGTATTCCTCTACTTTTTCCTGACGTATTTTAATATCGTTTTCTATGTCTTTAAACTTAGTGATATCTCTGGCAATACTAGAATAAGCTACCACTTCTCCAAATTCATTTCTCCGGATAATCACTTTCTGGGAAACCCACAATTCTTGCCCATCCTTTTTTATCAATGGAAATTCAATGGTAGAAAAATAATTTTCATTTATTAATAAATTCTGGTAGAGATCTTTGATACTGATAAGGTAATCTTCTCGTATAAATTCTGAATAATTTCGATTTATGATTTCATCTATTTTGTATCCCAAAGATTTAATAGTATAATCATTGACAAATATAAAATCTCCGTCATTATCGACTTCAAAAATTAGATCAATAGCATTTTCAATTAAATTTTTATATTGGTTTTGTATTTTAATTTCATTTGTTACATCCTGTCCTATCCCAATGATCAAATCATCTGAGAATTTTTTATCATTCCATTGAATGTGTTTGTATGCTCCATTTTTACATTTTACTTTGCTGGTAAACAACTGATCATCCTTAAAATTAATATGATACTCTTCACCATAAAATTCTTTGTCCTCAGTAACTTTCCAGTAGCCCAATCCCATAACTTCATTTACTGAATAACCTAAAATGGTCTTTACATTTTCACTGCAAAATACAATTTCTCCTTTTTTATTGGTAGCAAGAATGAGAGAGTTGCCTTTATTTACAATTTCATTAGTAAAACGTAGTTTATCAGTAATTTTTAATAAAGAGGTGTACCGTATGTAGTTTATAATTAGGATCATTAATGAGAAATTCGATAAAATAATGATTGATCGTAAGGGTATTATTTCAAAAAAATACAGTATAAATAAAAAGATAAATACGCACATAAGGAAAATCCAATATAGTTTGGTGGGTTTGATGATGGTATACGAAAAGAATAAAGCTAGTACAAAAGCGGCTATAGGTATGCTGTCAGAGGGTGTGAAAATCAAATTTATTGATATGTAACTAAAACAGATTACATACACTATCATAAATATTTTTCCCAGGTTTTGAAACACAACAGCTGATTTTTTGCTGATAAAATAGAGAATCAGTAAAAAAGTACCGATACCAAGATTTGAAATCAGTAAGCTTACAGGTCTTATTTTGAAAATTTCAAATAGGGTTTCAAGTACCGGAATTAGTATGCCCAAATATAAAAGATAGCGCTGGTTTTCTATGTTTTTACTATCCTCTTCATTATAGTATTTAATAAAGGAATTGCTTAATAGTATTTTTATTTTAAAAATTTTACAGACTAGAAAAACAAATAAAACAGGAATTACAATCCACAAAAAATTATTGATTGCAAAAGAATTATAAACGCTGAATAAAATTGACTCTGAGTCAATGGTAAATAATAAGCTACAGTATAACACCATAGAAACTGTTTGTTAGGTTTAAAGACTAGATTTGGCTTTTTGTAAAAAATAAATATAAGATTATTTTTTACAAAAAGCCAAAATCAGCTTGTAATTATGTTCTGGCTTTTAGTAAAAAGCGGTTTTATTAGAACATTTGTTCCGGTTCTAGTGTAGTTTCAAAACCAATAATTTCACTATAAATCGCATAGTATAAAGAATACATAAAGGGTACTGTAAATACTATACCAATGCAACACCCAATGAGTCCCACTAATGTAGAAATGGCACCCACTACCAATAAACCCAGCAAAATAAGCGGTTGTTTTACCACGATTAGTATGCTTGATTTTAAAGCTTCAATAGCATTTAAGTTTCCAAAAATAATAAGTGGAATGGTCAGTATCGTGAATAATGTTATAGTTACTGTGATAATAAATCCGATGAAGGGTATTTGTGCATAGTCAATCAATGATGATAGTAAGGTGCTAAAAATTGAAATTAGTAAAGTAGCAATGAAGAGTTCTTTGAAATACGATATTTTATAGTATTCAAACATGGTTGATACATGAAATTCTTCATCTCTTTCAGCACAATACGCCATTTTGATTAAACCGGCGCTAATAGGACTAAATAAACTCGATAGTAAAACAGAAACCCCGGATACAATTAAAATAAAGTTTAAACTTAAATTTTCCGGTTGTAAATTTTCCGGTTTCATTTTTTCCAGTATCATGGCAGAATCAAAAAAGGCAACAAGTATTACTGATACAAAAACAATCAGCAGTATAAAAAACACAAAAATAATTAAACCGGCATAAATCGCAATTTTTTTATAATTTTCAAAAGCATGGTTAAAAACGATTCCAAAATCTAAAGGATATCCATTTTTTTCTATTTCGTGTATTCGGTTTTGTGTAGTTTTCAACATTTGTTGGTCGTTTTAGTGGGTTAATTATTCTGTTATTTTTCAAAATAAACGTATTCAAAAGGAACTCTGAATCGTTTTCCGTACACTCCTTTTCCGCTACCCAGTAGCATATTAATTTCGGATGATGCCGGTAAATGTAATATTTTTATTCGTAGCGAATCAAAACCTTCCATTTGGCACGTATCATAGTTTATGGCAGTCATGCTGATCACGAAATTTTGTGCCGCAAGTCTGGCACTTTTATGGGCTACAATGTGCATGTCACTTTGTCTTACCTGTCTATATATGGGTTTGAATAACCCAATGAATTGAAATGCAATAAATTTGATTATTCCAATAATTCCTGTGATATCAAATTAAAACAACGGAACGATTTTTTGATAATGATGAAAAGCAAATTGTTCTCTTTTTGAATATTCTGCTTCCAGCTTGTTGCCATATTGTGGCTAAGTAAATACACTTTTTTACTTTTTTCGCACAATAGTTTCATTTATAAAAACCCGAACTGAGCGTCGGTATTTTATGGATGCACTGACGGTTTTTTCATGGGTTACATCCATTTTAATATTTTTTGAAAGGTCTTTAATTTGTCTTTGTAAGGCGCATACCGAAGGGGTAAATCCAGCCATGTCCCCCTTTTTACAATGGCTTTTTTATGCGAAAAAGTATCAAAACTCCGTTTTCCGTGATAGGCTCCCATTCCTGAAGTACCAACACCGCCAAAAGGCAAGCGATTATTCGCTAAATGGATTACGGTATCATTGATACAGCCACCGCCAAAAGAATATTTTTGTAAAACTTCTGCAATAAAAGATTTGTTTTGAGAGAATAAATACAACGATAATGGTTTTTCGAAACTTAAAATTATTTTTTCAATATCTGCCTCTGAATGGTATGAGAGTATAGGAAGTATGGGGCCGAAAATTTCTTCGGTCATCACCGGACTGTCCATTTTTGGCTCGTCCAATAGCGTAGGAGCAAGGAATAAAGTGTCTTTATTGTATTGACCTCCAAAAAGTATTTTTTGGTTTTCCAATAGATGCAATTGGCGTTGCCAGTTTTTCAAATTGATAATTCTGGCGTAATCAGGGGATTCTTCCGGATTTGGACCTAGTGCCTTTTCAATTTCCAGAATTAGTAAAGTTATGAAAGTAGCTTTCATTTTATGGTGCACCACTATGTAATCAGGGGCAACACATGTTTGTCCGGCATTTATAATTTTTCCCCAGACAATGCGGCGGGCACTCAATTCTAAATTGGCAGTTTCATCAACAATACAAGGACTTTTCCCGCCTAATTCCAGCGTAACTGGAGTTAGGTTTTCGGCTGCAGCTTTTGCTACAATTCTGCCAACGGCAACACTTCCTGTAAAAAAAATATAATCCCAACGTTTTTTTAATAATTCCTGAGCAACAGTCGCGTCTCCGGTAATGACGACGACATCTTTTACAGGGAAAGTTTCATTTATAATTTTCGCTATTATAGTAGACGTATTTGGGGTAAGTTCAGAGGGTTTTAGGGTTACTTTATTTCCGGCAGCAACAGCAGCAATCAGAGGGCATAAGGCCAATTGAAACGGATAATTCCAAGGCGAAAGGATCAATACATTTCCGTAAGGCTCACTATATATGTAATCTGACGATGGAAAATTCAAAAAAGAAGCGAGAACTTTTTTGGGTTTAGCCCAAGAATCAATGTTTTTGATGGTTTCTTTTAAATCACTTATGACATAATTTGTTTCTGTTAAAACGGCTTCAAAGGCTGGTTTTTTAAAATCATCGTAGAGCGCTTTAATAATTGCTTGTTCCTGTTTTATGATGGTATGCAATAGTTTTTTTAAAGATTCTTTTCGGTAGTCTACACTATTTTCATTTTTCATATTATGATTTTAAAGGTACAGATTTATTATTTTAACCCAAGTCGGTAGCCTACATAAAAATCAGCTTGTTTACTGTCGCTGGCCAAAGCAGTCACTATAGAACTGGATCCCATATAAAAGCCATACACTCTTAACCCGACACCACCAGTAATTCCGGAAATTTCGTTATCTGACCAAGAGGAATAAATTTCATAATTTTTCAAAGAAAATCGAGGTGTAATAGAAACCACATTTTGTGTTGTCACCTGATTATCGCTGGTGTCATCCTTTAATTTTTGTTGTGTGTAAAGCGCAACAAAAAATTTAGGTATTACTTTTATATCTGCATAGGCGGAGAAAACAGTAGGTAAGGTTACTTTGAAGTTTTTGCTGGATGTGGTTTTAGTTAAGTATCCGTCGTTTACTAAAATGGTTTCTACTTCCTTTAAAGTAGTAGTGTTTTGAAATTGGCTTAATGCCAAACCATTTGGGTTAGAAAAAGTAGACTGTATGTTTAATGCATAATTAGTAGAGGAATTTGCATCATCCTTGAAGGTCATCGTACCAATATTTCGCACTGCGATACCCGCATTTATTTTGTAACCGTCTTGGTCTTTCCATTGGTAATTTACACCAAAATCAGCTGCAACTCCGTTTAGTTTTCCAAAAACGGATTCAGAGTAATTATTAAAATCAGTAAAACCATCATTGAAGTTCCCGGAATACGCAATATTCATTGACGCTTGAGTATTATTTAAATACGCTTCGGCACCAATAGTATTAATGGTTCCCTGAAATTGATCCAGGCCTAAGTTGGTGTACGAGCCTGGAAATAATAATTTCAAGGTAGCACCCGCATTAAATTTATGGTTTTCATTTTCAAATACGTTTCTGGCTGCTGAAATTCCTATTTCTCCCCAGCTTGTTCCATTTAAACGTTGGTTGTAATCATTGCTTATTGATGAAGAACCAATAAGATTTCCGGTATTGATCGCCGCACCAAGTTGTGGGTCAATATCAATTAAATTTAATTTTGCAGCAGCTTTTGTAGTAAAACCAAAAGCCCATTTATCCATTTTCATAGCAAAACCTGGGCCGTATATTTCAGCATCTACGCGCATATTTACAGGAGTATTTCCTGTAAATAACAAATTTTCTAAGTTTTCACTATTAACAATATCACTAAATCCTATTTTATTATTAGAAGCATTTACGCTGGCCGAAAAAATATTTATTTCATATTTTGAACTTAAATTAGACAGTTCCGCAGGATTCATACCGGCATTAAGTATTCCGACTCTAGTAGACATATTGATTCCTGAAAAATGGTCTTGAGCGGTCATGTTTAAGAACGAAATGAAACAAAAAATAATAGGTAGTTTTTTCATACAATTTGTTTTTGTGAATATTTATTATTGAGTTATTGAAAGGTTGAAAGTAAAATACTGTTTTTTTAGTATTAAATGGCATTCCAGATCACATCATTTGGAGCAGGAGCAATTATTTTTATATTTTCCTTTGTAACAGGATGAATGAACATTAATTTTCTAGCATGCAAATGGATTCCTCCGTCCGGATTGCTTCGGTCAAAACCATATTTTAAATCCCCTTTTATAGGTAATCCAATCGCTGAAAGTTGAGCCCTTATTTGATGGTGTCTTCCAGTATGAAGATTGATCTCAAGCGCATAGTAGTTGTTTAGTTCTTTGATAATTGTATACTCTAAACTGGCTAATTTGCTTTCAGGGACTTCTTTTTCGTGCGCTTTTGAACTATTGTTTTTTTCGTTTCTTTTTAAATAATGAACGAGTGTATCAGTGGGCTTGGCAGGTTTGTTTTTGACAATGGCCCAATATGTTTTTTGAGTTTCACGGGTACTGAATAATTCATTCATTCGAGTCAGAGCTTTACTGGTTCGGGCAAATACAACTATTCCGGTTGTTGGCCGATCTAAGCGATGTACAACACCCAGGAAAACCTCCCCGGGTTTGTTGTATTTGTCTTTGATGTATTCTTTAACCACATCTGATAAGGGTTTATCACCCGTTTTGTCCCCTTGAACAATATCTCCTACACGTTTGTTAATTACAATAAGATGATTGTCTTCGTGAAGGATTTGAAGGTTGTTTTTAGTAGAAATTATTTTCATTTGGATTTTTAGATTGTTGGATTTCCAATACTCTTAGAGTATTCGACAATAATCAAATTCTCTTAAAGGCTACTCATCTAAGAAGTCAAATTTAATATTGTTCATTTGCATTAGGGAAATCACTTGATTTTACATCTGCAACATATTGGCCAATGGCCGTTGTCATTCCGTCATATAAATTCATATACCTTCTTAAGAAACGAGGACTGAATTCGTTGTTCATTCCTAACATATCATGAATTACTAATACTTGTCCGTCAACACCACCCCCAGCACCAATACCAATAACTGGAATCGAGATGCTTTGGGCTACTTTTTCGGCTAGATGAGCTGGAATTTTTTCTAAAACTAAGGCAAAACAGCCTAGTATTTCTAGTAATTTAGCATCTTCGATTAACTTATGTGCTTCTTCCTCTTCTTTGGCACGAACGGTGTAGGTTCCAAATTTATAAATGGATTGTGGTGTTAAACCTAGATGTCCCATAACTGGAATTCCGGCGTTTAATATTTTCTTGATAGAGTCTTTAATTTCTTTACCACCTTCTAGTTTTACGGCATGACCACCGCTTTCTTTCATGATTCGGATGGCAGAGCGCAAGGCTTCTTTAGGATCGGATTGGTAACTTCCAAAGGGTAAATCCACCACTACCAAAGCTCTTTCAATGGCTCTTACCACAGAGGAGGCGTGATAAATCATTTGATCCAGCGTAATAGGTAATGTAGTTTCATGACCAGCCATAACATTTGAAGCGGAGTCTCCCACTAATATTACATCAACTCCTGCCGTATCAACGATTTTTGCCATGGTGTAATCGTATGCGGTGAGCATCGAAATTTTTTCTCCATTAGCCTTCATTTCAATCAATGACTTTGTTGTAATTCTTTTATAATCTTTTTTTGCGACAGACATATTTCCTTTTTTGAGAGTGTAAAGGTACTAAAATGTATAATTTTAGGTTGAAAATGTAGCACTTATATTATATCGGATACAAATTAATCAAAAAAGTAATCATACGAAAAATTCTAGTACTGACTTTATTGCTCTCCTCAGTATATTAGCAGGCTCAATATCAAGAAGTTCAAAGCGTAATTGATACTTTTTTCAAGCCTTCCATGCCAGAGATTCACCTCAATTGCATTTACTTTGTGATGATACAAAGATATTGCAATCCATTGCTGAGAATGAAAAAGGCACTTTGCTTTCTCATGAAAAACCAGGGGGCATTTTATAAATCTATAGCTTAAAATTTCAAGAAAAAATTCTCAGGTATTCCATTCAAATAAACGGAGCCATGGCGCATGTCTGGACAACGTATGAGTTTTAGGTTAATGGTACACTAAGTCATACTGAGGTAAATGCGTTTACACTTTTCAAAAAAGACAACCACTGGAAAATTATTTATCTTATTGACACTCGAAGAAAGTAGTTTGATGAGTTATTTTTAGAATATTCATTGTGTGTTACAAATAAGATAAAAATTAATTGTAATTTTTGGGTTCTGTAATTTTTTACTAATACATTTGCATTTTAAAAAAATAAATTTATGCAGTTGTATGAAAAATTGTCTCGGATTGGTTTTCTCAAAAATAGTTATGCCTTCAAATT
This sequence comes from Flavobacterium sp. GSP27, assembly GCF_003970395.1. Classification (NCBI taxonomy): domain Bacteria; kingdom Pseudomonadati; phylum Bacteroidota; class Flavobacteriia; order Flavobacteriales; family Flavobacteriaceae; genus Flavobacterium; species Flavobacterium sp. GSP27. The sequence goes on from NZ_RYDP01000005.1 coordinate 84,993, forward strand.
CCTGTTTGTTGCATTTATAGGCATTCACATTCCATTAATTGGATTGTTATTTTTTGTGCTTTATGCAAGTAAAACAATTTCAGCCGATTCTATTTTAATTTTTGCGCTGATTATTACTTTATTAGCAACAGCGGTCACTTTATTTTTTTTAAAAAAACTAATTAAACCAATAGAGGTAGCTTCCAGGTCATTAATTGCCTATAGAAAAGACAGAACAATACCTTCTTTGCCAACTAATTTTTCGGATGAAGCAGGGTTGTTAATGAGTAATATTCAAGAATCAATAGCTGATAACGAAAATTTCATTACTGAAAAACAAGATTTAGTTTATTTGCTTTCGCATGATCTAAGAAATTTTGTAGGAAATTCAAAATCGGCCGCATTGCTTATTTTAGAAGAGGATTCTTCGGATTATATAAAAGAATTAGCGGAGTTAATAGTTCAATCCAGTGGTGAACAATTTCATTATATTGAAAGTTTTATCACATTATTAAAGGAACAAGATCAAATTATAAAAAGAAATTCTCAGGACTCCCTAATTCAATTTTCACCTGTTTTTTCTATGGTGGCAAAACAATTAGATCAGGTATTAGTGGTCAAAAACATTAAATTAGTTTTATCAATTGACGTTCAGGAAGCACTTTTATCAATTGACGACGAGTTGTTGATTCGAGTTTTAGTCAACGTAATTGATAATGCTATAAAATTCTCCTACCCAAATAGTGAAATTGAGGTTCATGTGTATCTTGATGGCACTAAACTGTATTTAAAAGTGAAGGATACAGGAGTAGGTTTTGTTCAAAAACAGAGTGACGAATTATTTAAAAAATTCACTAAAATGAGTATGTCTGGCACTTCAAATGAGCCTTCTACAGGAATTGGATTGTATTTGTGCAAAAACATAGTAGAACGACACAACGGTGTAATTTATGCACAAAGCAGTGGGACAAATAAAGGGGCTACTTTTTCAATTGTTTTTGATACAAAAAAGGGCTAAAAATAGTTTTCTAATGTGTTTTTGTTCTTCTTAGGGCTTACGATCTGAGAAAATATTTTAAGCACTGTAAACAACAAGATTACTAGGTGCAATATAAAAAAAAGCTGTAATTCTATTCTTGATTTGGAATAGCGTTACAGCTTTTAGTTTATGACAGGGATAAAAATAGAACGGCAAAACCGGTGCTTTTTAGTACACCTAATACCATATTTTTGCCACCTTAGCTTTTGGTGTAAATACTTAGTATTAGTTTATTTTTTCTAATTGACCTACTTTTTTCCAGTTTGGATCTATATTTAAAGCGACAGCGATGTACACTTCACTTTTATTTACTTTGAAAGCAGTTCCTTTATTCATTTCAGCATTGACTTCTTTAGGTGTTAAGTTGTAAATTGCTCCAGTAATAGGATCTACAATGATACCAATCAAGCCACCAAATAAAATATTTCCAATATACCAAGCATTGAATTTTTTGGTCAAGTTAGTTTCAAAAGTTTGGTATCCTTCTAATTTAATCATCACATGATGTTCTTTTTTTCGTTCCAGTTTGATTTCAAAAGGCGTTTTTCCTACTTCGATTTCATCAATAAAAATAGAGGCAGCAGCAGGGTTGCTTCTAAAATTTACTTTTTGTTTAGAGCCGGAAACAATTGTAGCACAACTACTCATTAGTAGCGCTAGGGATAATGTAGAAATAAGGATTGTTTTTTTCATTAGAGTGTGTATAATTAATTAAGTTGTAATTTATATTGGGGGATTGTGGTTACGTCTCCGTCATAATAATAGAAATCTACTTTGATGCGATAACAAAGACTCCATATATCGGGAGTTCTCTTTTCGGTTACTTTTACAAGATTAGCGCCTTTTTCTCGGGCTAATTTTCGGGCTTTTGTCAGGTGTGAGTTAAAATCACAATCGGTTGTGAAACCACTGTCCTGATATCTGGCATTTCCTATTTTTTTGGCACCTTCAGGAATTGCATGATGAACATCAAGAAAGGCTACGGGGTCTTCAATTGTTAGTGGTTTTTCTGAAGATTCAAAATTAGAAGTGATTTTTGGACTACAGCTAAAAGCTAAAAATACAAAAACGAGAAGAGATAATTTTTTCATTGTCAGATGGAATTGGTTATTATTATTATTATTATTATTTTATGGGTAATTTTTATTCTACTCTAACTTTAATAGCACCATAATTATCAGACTGAAAAGTAATAAGTCCAAAAACAGTTTCTCCTTTTTTTATTATTTTGCCATTAATGGAGTAATCGTTCAGCTCAGTTTTGAACTTTTTATTGGCATTACTCGCAACAATCATATTTCCTAAGGCTAATCCGGGTCCAATAATCAGTCCTATTGGTGTCGAGCTGGTTTGCTCTGTCATTCCGTTTGAATTGGTTTTTTTGGTAAACAATTGAATTGGAGATAGTAATAAATAAAATAAATAGGAGGCTGGGCTTTGTTTTAAAGATTTGAATGTTCTTTCATTCTCCAATAGATACAATTCATTTCCGCTTTCAAAATTTAATTTTATATCTTTTCCAAAAACCAAATCTTTTTCAGTATTGTTTTTTACTTTAACAGCCACTAGTCGAAGCCCTTTTTTAGTCTCTTTCTTTGCGTATTTCTTATTTAATAAATCATATTTGTATTCCAGCGTTACTCCATGAAGTGTGTTGTTCGAAATATAATTAAGTGAAGCGGGTTGTATTGGTTTGTATACTGAAGCACAACTATTTAGTAAAATTACAATCGATAATAAAAAAATAATTGTAGTTAATTTCATTTGCTGATTAATTAGTTTTTTTTATTGGTTGTCAATTAGTTTTTTTTGTAAGTAAAGTATACTTTTTCAAAAAGCAAACATAAAGAATTTACTGATACTATTAAAATTAAACAGTATTTATTTTAACCACGTTTTTGTTAATTTTTTTTGATTTAATTTTAAATTTTAGTTAAAAATAGTGGATATACTATACTCTTTTTTTAAAAAGAACTAAATTTGAGAAAACAGAAAATTTATAATTATGAAAAGAAATGCAACCGCAGTCTGGAATGGTTCACTCAAAGAAGGAGCCGGAAAACTAACTACACAAAGTACCACACTAAAAGATACCCAATATTCATTCAAATCTCGTTTTGAAGAAGGAGTGGGGACTAATCCTGAAGAACTTATCGCCGCAGCACACGCAGGCTGTTTTACGATGCAACTTTCGGCCTACATTAGTGAAGAAGGGTTTGAAATCGAAAGTATCGAAACCAAATGCGACATTGATTTAGTTGATGGAACCATTGTTACCTCGCACCTGATGCTTCAAGCAAAAATTAGCGGAATAACAGAAGATGCTTTTCAACAATTAGTAACTAAAGCAGAAAAAAATTGTCCTATTTCTAAAGTTTTGAATGCTGCAATTTCTTCGACTGCTTCCTTAGTTTAAAAATATACAGACATCAAAAAGGCTCGGTTTAATTTTAAATCGAGCCTTTTTGATGTCTGTAAAAGGAATGTTTCAAAAAAATAGTAATACAAATTTTTTTACTTAATGAACGTATAATTACTCTTTGATTATTAGTAAAATAACTATTTAAAAACTTGTAAATAAAACTAATGTTTCTTTCATTAAATAATTATCACTGGATATGCGTGTCAAACATGGAGAGTTTGTTTCAATCATAGGAAAATCTGGCTGTGGAAAATCGACGTTGTTGTATTTGCTTTCTACGATGGATACGGAGTATGACGATCAGATATTGATTCATAAAGCACTATTTTACTATGATTTCATGTTTATAGAGCAATCCTTTCAATCCTTCTAAAGCGAAAACGGCTTTTTTTAATTTTGTTGTTTTGGGATCAATTGTATAATTATAGCTTGTTTTGAAACTAGCTTTGTTGGCAATTGCTTTTGCAAACTCAGAACGGTATAAATCGCAGTTTTCAAAAACAACTTCGGTCAAATCAGTGCTCATAAAATCAACGGCAATAAGACTACAATTGGAGAAGGAGGTTCCTTTGATTTTTAAAGTGTAAAATTTAGAGAAATCCAAAATACAATCCTTAAAAGCGATTTCGAAAATTAATTTATCGCACATGGCAAAATTGACATCTTTGATTTCACACCGATTAAAAGTTACGGTTCTAAAGGCCACATAATTAATTTTAGCATTGCTAAAAGTGCAGTCATTGAAGGTACAATCAATGAAAGTAACCGCTAAAAAAACGCATTGGGAGAAATTACAATTTGTAAAAGTACAGCATTCAAATTCCTTAAAATTGACTTCCTCTTCCTTGTACGTAATGTCTTTGTATTCAATATCTAGAAAATATTCGGGCATTTAGTGGTTTTAAATTCAGTTTTATTGCTATCTTTTCATCACAAAGAAACAAAATTCGAAATTGTTAAATTGGATAAATTAGTCTTATTATTTTTGGAATTTTAAACTCTTTCGTAATCCGCTTTCCAGTGCTGAATCGCTTTTTTAATTTCCTTTGCCGAAAGATTTTCATTCAGCGCTCTTAGAGTTAACGCTTGAAATTCATCATCTGAGGCAAAACGTAACGCAAATAGCTGATCGTCATTTAAATGACGTTAAAAATCTTCCAATGTTTTTCCGGTAAGAGAAAAATAACGGTACCGAAGTTCTAAATAGACAATTCGGTTTTGTAGGATCAACGCATAATGTTGACGCAACATAAAAACAAGGCAAAAGCACGACAAAGAGTACACTAATAAATATCCAGATTAAAGAATCTTCTTTTGGTACAACTAAAATAAATACTGAAGGCAGCAATGTCATGATTATTGGATAATGAATAAAATGATGAGGCGGATAGTACCGAATGTGATTTTTATAAGATTGTGCTTTCATAAATGTAGTTTAAAAAAAATTAAATATAAATTAAACTATGGATTTAAAGCATTAAAGGCTATGCAATTACTATGAGGTTTTTTTTTACGGAGGAGACCTATATAATTTCTTTGGATTTCTTTAACATTTCGATAACTCGTTTTTCAAGATAAATTCAATAATTTTATTGAAAATATAAAAAAAATGATAGCTACAAAAGGATACGCAGTACAAGATGCTAAGACAGATTTAGCACCTTGGGATTTCGAAAGAAGAGAAGTTGGACCACATGATGTACAATTTGACATCCTGTTTTGTGGTGTTTGTCACAGTGATTTACACCAAATTAAAGATGACTGGGGCGGTTCAATTTACCCAATGGTTCCGGGACATGAGATTGTAGGTAAAGTGGTAAAGGTAGGAAGTCATGTAAAGAAGTTTAAAATAGGAGATATAGCAGGGACAGGTTGCTTGGTAGACTCTTGTAGAAGTTGTGAAAACTGTAAAGAGGGATTAGAACAATTTTGTTTGAAAGGAAGAACCGACACGTATAATGCTTTAGGACAAGACGGAAAAACACCTACTTATGGCGGTTATTCGAATACCATTGTAGTACATGAAGATTTTGTTTTGCAAGTTTCAGATAAATTGCCTTTGGCTGCTGTAGCGCCTTTATTATGTGCCGGAATCACGACCTATTCTCCATTGAGACACTGGAAAGTTGGGAAAGGGCATAAATTAGCCGTTCTTGGTTTGGGTGGTTTGGGACATATGGCGGTTAAATTTGGAGTTTCTTTTGGAGCTGAAGTTACCGTGTTAAGTACATCAGCAAATAAAGAAGCCGATGCCAGAAAATTAGGAGCACATAATTTTATCGTTACTAAAGATGCCAAACAACTCGAAAGTGTAGCTGGTTCTTTTGATTTTATTCTGGATACTGTTTCTGCACCACACGACTTAAATTTGTATTTGTCATTATTGAGAGTAAACGGCGTGCATATTTGTGTGGGCGTACCACCAACACCTTATGAAATTCAAGCTTTTAGTCTCATAGGCGGACGAAGAAGTCTTGCAGGTTCGCTTATAGGCGGCTTGCCTGAAACTCAGGAAATGTTAGATTATTGTGCGGAACATGGTATTGTTTCTGAAATAGAAATGATTGATATCAAAAATGTTCATGAAGCATATGACCGAATGACAAAAGGAGATGTCCGGTATCGTTTTGTAATAGACATGGCTACATTGTAAAAATAAGTTTAAAAACCAAGCCCCTAAAAAAAACTGATACATTTCGGCTTTTTTAGGGGCTTTTTTTATGTGTAAATAGGAATGCTACAGTAGTGTTGACAATAATTATTTTATCAGGTATTTTGTTTTGTTCAGAGTTCCTACGATTTCAAAGAGATTCAATGCGCCCCCCTTTTTTAAGTCTCTACTTGCCGTTGCCGATGATATATTGGACTTGCTAACTTTACCAGCATAAAAAGTTAAGAACAAAAACCTTAATTTAACTTATGAAACAAGTGCGTAAAATTTATGACCGAGCTTTTAAAGAGAAAGCCGTTCAATTGAGTTATGATAGACATAAGATCTCTGAACTAGCCAGAGAATTGGAAGTTACCGCTTCCCAGTTGTATAGATGGCGAAAAGAATAAGAAGAGTTCTGACAAAGAAGTTTTTCTGGGAATGGAAATTTTGTATTGTTTTTTCAGTAGTTAACAAAATTTACTATTAACAAATGCACTCACTCACTTGAAATCAATATGGCTAATTTGGAGGCAACATAAAAGTGTTTTCCTGTTTTCCGTTAAGAAACATAAATCGTAAACTTAAAATCTACCTTAGTAAGTTTTGATTTCTGGAAAACAATATTAAAAGCTTGAATTTTACTTAATTTTGGGTTCAGATTTTTTAAGTAATTCTTTAAGATATTTACCCCATATTTTTGGATTGGAATGTGTGCCATGGCCAGTGGTTTTATCTGTAATAGGTAATAAGATATATTTTCCATTTTTAACGTTTTTAATTTCTTTCTCCATTAATCCGAGTTCAGGAGGGTTTACTTGATCATCGGCAGAATTTATAGCAATTAAAGGGGCTTTAATTTTTGACAAGTAAGGTTGCGGATTGTAATCTCTTGAGGAATCAAAAGCATAAATCAGATCATTAGCATCTAATGTTGATGAATATCGGGCTAAAGTATTTTCCATCATTATTTCTGCTTTCTCTCTGGTTGGGGCTGCAATTTGCCATTGTAACGGACTACTCACCATAAACATCAGAGATAATATAGCGCCAGTCATTCCTTGTTGTGGCTGTTGAATATAATTACCCTCTTTCCACTCAGGATCCATTTCGATTAATTTAATCGCCATTTTTCTTTGAATGCGGTTTCTACCGGCTATTTCTGCTGGTAAGCTTGCCAAAGGCATTAGTGCATCCATAAAATCAGGGTAGGTGTAACCCCAAACCCAAGTGTGCATGCCGCCCATTGATGTTCCCATTACCAATCGAAGATGATCTATTTTCAAATGTTCAGTCAGTAATTTATAGTTTGCCAAAACCATATCGTCATAATTGTATTTGGGAAATGCCATCTTTAAGCCATTGCTTGGTTTGCTCGATTTTCCGTGTCCAATATCATCTGTTAAAACAATAAAATACTTTGTGGCGTCTAACAATTGACCCTTTCCAAATAAATTGCCTCCAAACTGTTTGCTCAAAAAGGCGCTTCCGCTTCCGGTGGTGCCATGCATAATTAAAACAGCATTGTTAATTTGACCTTTCTTATTTTTTGTTGGTTTCCCAATGGTTGTGTAATGTAGTTTTAGTTGGTCTAAATATTCTCCACTTTTAAAAGTAAAATCTTTTATTAGATAATCTCCCTCAATTGGTGCTGGAAAATCTGTCTGTGCAGTAACATATTGGACAGATAAAATATAAAATAAAATAAAAGCACATGTGTTTTTTATTAACATTTCATTAAAATTTAAATTAATAATTTTGGAATAAGATCAGGATAAATTATATTATTTGTTCTTTTATTTTGATGAGACTATTCGAATAAAGAAAAGTTGTTTCAGGTATGATCTTGCTTAAAAAAAGATAATTAATATCCTGCGGCCGCACCATCTTTTCTGCTTTCTGAGGCGCCAAAATATACTTTTCTTATGGCGTCATACATTATCGCCTGATAACCACCATAATAACCGCCAAAGCCAACTTTATGTCCCTTCTTGATCAATTTGTTTATTTCTTCAAAATCAAAACCACTTTCAATTAGGATTTCGCCTTTGCCTGTTGACAGCTCGCCCGTAAAATCAGTTGAACCAATGTGTTCAAACCTTGGTGCATCTCCTGCTTCCTGTAAATTCATACCAAAATCAATCAGGTTCATTAATATTTGAACATGACCTTGAGGTTGAAAATCGCCTCCCATTACACCAAAACTCATAAATGGTTGTCCATCTTTAGTAACAAAACCCGGAATAATAGTATGAAAAGGTCTTTTCTGAGGGGCATACGAATTTGGCGTTCCTTCAGCCAAATTGAAGCATTCGCCTCGATCCTGAAGCATAAAACCTAATTTTGGCGGAACCATTCCAGATCCCATGCCTCTATAATTACTTTGAATTAAAGAAATCATGTTTCCTTCTTTATCGGCGACAGTCAAATAAACTGTACCGCCATTGCTTTCTTTTCCAGCTTTAAAAGTCCCTGCGCGGTCAGGATTAATTAAATCCCTTCTTTCAGTTGCGTACTCTTTAGATAATAAATCATTTACAGAAACTTTCATAAAATCTGAGTCCGCATAATATTTAGCGCGATCTTCAAAAACAAGTTTTTTTGCTTCGTTTACAATGTGCAAATGTTGAGCGCTACCAAAGGGTATTTTACTAAAATCATAACCTTCTATAATATTAAGCATTTGCAAAGTAGCCATTCCTTGTCCGTTTGGTGGTAATTCCCATACGTCATACCCCCTGTAATTTGTTGAGACAGGTTCAATCCAATCCGAATGGTGTGTTGCAAAATCTTCATACGCTAAAAATCCGCCTTGAGCTTGAATAAATTTAGCAGATTCTCTGGCAATATCTCCTTTATAAAAAGCATCTCTTCCTCCTTTGGCAATTTTTTTATAGGTATTAGCTAAAAATTGGTTTTTAATAATATCTCCTTTTTGAGGTAATTTGCCATCTACAGTATAAGTTTCCTTGATATTAGGGTACTGTTTCATATATTTATTTATCGTGACTTGCAGATAATAAGCAATTAATTCTGTAGTTGGGAAACCTTCTTCAGCATATTTTATACTTGGATTTAAGATGTCCTGCATGGGTAGTTTTCCAAATTTATTATGCAATTCGAACCAACCATCAACACAACCTGGAACCGATACTGGCAGGGGACCACTTGGTGGAATGTGTGTAATGTTATTTTTAGTGAAGTAATCTAAAGTTAGTGCTTTTGGAGATCGTCCGCTGGCATTCAAGCCATAGAGTTTTTTGGTTTTTGCATCCCACACTATCGCAAAAAGATCACCACCAATGCCGCTACCTGTTGGCTCCATCAAGCCTAATGCGGCATTTACAGCTATTGCGGCATCCACTGCTGTACCTCCTTTTTTTAAAATATCGATTCCTATTTGTGTTGCTAAGGGTTGACTGGATGCTACCATTCCGTGTTGCCCAATAACTTCAGATCTTGAAGCAAAATTCCTGCCCGTTAACCGGTCTTGAGCAAGTATAAATGTTGTTGATATCAGCAACAAAAAGAGGAATCGATTTTTCATTTGTGTATGATTTTAATTAGTTTATATCCCAATATAATTTAGTTTCGCTTTTGTCGCCACCTATTTTTGTAGCCGCGTTCGTGTAATTAGTTCCATTTAACTGTTGCTCATTTGCTGGATATTTCATCCGGTTTGGATAACCTGAAAAAGCATTTACGGGTATTGTTAATTTTGGGAAATCTAATCTGCGAACTTCCAACCATCCTTCAAATGGGCGATTGTATAATGCAATCCATTTTTGGAAACCTATTTTTTGTTTCCATCCACCTGCAGCGGTCGTGTAAGCAACGTCCGATCTTAATAAGTATTTATCAGCATTTGCCTCAGTACCGCCCCAATATAGTATTGAAGCTTTAATGGCATTATTATAATGAGATTCTGCAGAACCAGTTACGTTGTAGCCACGCTCTTTTGCTTCAGCTCTATAAAATTCCATTTCCACGTAATCTATTAATACGTTTGGCGCGCTAGGGTCAGCTACACGAGTACTTGGCTTTGACATTTTTGGATAATCACTTGGGATGCCCATTATGCCTCCAACGTATAAGCCTACATTATTCACTCCAAAAAAACCTGGTTTACGTGGATCTTCAAAACTATTCAGAACATCCATTAAATCTTTTGCCGCAATATAATCGGTGCGATTGGCCAACACCAGTTGATCATACAACGGATTATTATTAGGTATTGCGGTAAAATATTTAACAAAACCATTATTAGATATCGCGTTAATAGCATTTGGATTGGCTTTTTCAAAGGCTGTTTTCGCTAATGAATTATCTACGTCAGATATTGTCATAGCCATTCTTACCTGTAAAGAGTTTGCAAAAGAAATCCACTTTGCTACAGAACCTTGAAAAATAATATCTTCTGACGATGTGAAGCCAGGAGCACTAATACTTAATTTGGCTATGTCATTTTCCAATCGGATCATTAATTCTTTGTTAACAGTTTTGGCGTCATCATAAACTGGGAAAAGTAGCTGATCATCTAACGACTTGGAGTAAGGAATATCGCCATAAGTAGTCACCAAAATGTTAAAGGTGTACACTTGCATGATATCGATAATTGCTAATTGATTTGTTTTTATAATTGGATTTAAAGTAACATCATTTGTTATAATACGGGAGCTTTCTTTTAAATCATTCAAAACATCTCTATACATTCTAGTCCACCATGCATCATTAATCGACCTTGTGACATAATTAAATTGTGCCTCTTCCTGAATAACAGCCTGAGCCCAATGATTTACAAAGTGTCGAAAGATGTTAACATTTACACTGGCTGAGGCTAAGCCATCTGACAATGTTTTAACGGCATTTGAGAATAAACTACCCGGAGGGACTTCACTAGCCCGTTTAGTTTCATCATTAAAACGAGTAATGTCGTCTGTACAGGCGCTAATTAGTAACACCAATACTACTATTGAAATAAATCTTTTTTTCATGATTGTAAGTTTATAATTTTACTTTTACGTTTAACCCAATAGCACGTACTGTAGGGTAAGATCCACTTTGATAGCCTTGTATGTTGCCTGAAGATAAGTTTTCTTCAGGGTCAGCGTAGGGAACATTTTTATGGATTAACCATAAGTTTCTTCCAGTCAACGAAAATTCTATTTCATTTATAGATTTAATTCTTGACATTATTTTTTTTGGAAGAGAATATGAAATCGCTACCTCGCGAAGTTTAACAAAACTCGCATCATATACAAAATTTGATTGAGGAAGATATCCACTAGTGCCTGAAACTATAGTAACTCTTTTTGTGTTAGGTTCTCCATTCGCTGTAACTCCTGCCAAAATTATACCTCCTCCATTGGCAACAGCATCTCGTTTTGGGTTTCCAAGATCATTAAGTCCAACAGTTTCGGGTAAAATACCCGACATTGTACCGTAGTACATGTCTAAAGAAAATAATTGACCTCCTTTTTTTACATCAATTAAAAAACTTAAGTTAAAATTTTTATATCTGAAACTATTACTCAAGCCACCAATCCAATCTGGATTAACATTTCCAATTACATTTGAGGTAGTAGTTGTAAATTGATATAAACCGTTATCCTTTATAAGTCGTTCCCCATTTAACATTTCATAAGTCACCGATTGTAATTCGCCATAAGGTTTACCTAACGAAGCATTTAAGCTAACTCCACCTTGGAAAGTTCCTAATTGCAAGTTTTTACTGTCGTTGTATAAGGATAAAACTTTATTACGATTTCTTGTGAAATTTAAATTCACATTCCAAGAGAAATCGGCGCCTTTTACCGGAGTTGCAAATATAGAAACTTCGATACCTTTGTTTTCAATATCACCGGCATTAATAAATTTGCTGGAGTAACCTATAGCAGTAGAAACAGCTACAGGAATAATTTGATCTACTGTGTTAGTATGATAATAAGAGGCATCAAAACCTATTCTGTTATTAAAAAAGGACATTTCTAAGCCAATTTCTTTACTGATTGTATTCTCAGGTTTTAATGCACTATTGTTTTTAGTATTAGGTAAAGAAAAAAGCAATGTGCTATCAAAAGGATTTGGCTTATCATACACATCTCTTAGACTTCCCCAAGCGGCATCATTTCCAACAGTAGCATAATTTAGTCTAAGCTTTCCAGAAGATAACCAGGGTAAATTTTGAAGATGATTATAAAAAATATAACTGCCGGAAACGGCATAATAATTATATGCATTTGCTTCTTCAGGCAAGGTTGAAGATTTATCCCTACGCAAGGTTGCATCTAAAAGAAGTAATTCCTTGTAATTTATTGTTACGCCACCAAATACACCATCTACTGCTTTTGGTTGATACGATTCAATCGCTGCAGGGACAGTTCCTTTTGAATTAGAAACGGCATAAAGTTTTGGAACAACTAAACCTCCTGCAGTTTGAGAAAAAATTGAACTTATTGTATTTCTTCTAATATTGAGACCAGCTAAGGCATTAAGACTGAAATCGTCATTTAATTTTTTATTTATTGTTGCCAATAAATCGTAATTAGTTTCATTAAAATTTCTATCAAAACGAGAATAAGATGAAATTCCAGCACTTCCCACGGCTCTTCTTTCCTGTTGCATTTCTGAATAGGTATCTACAGAAACTCGGCCTAAAAGGTCTAACCAGTCGGTAACCTTATAGGTGATTGTTGCGTTTCCAATGACCCTGTTTCTAGTATCGTTTTGATAATTCTCATAAACAACCCAATATGGATTATCTGAAAAACCGGGAGTTAAATTGGTAAGTTTTGTAGGATCAGCCCAGTTCCAAGTAATATTTTTTCTATTTCTAAAATAGGCATCTTTTAATTCTAAAACATCAACATTTGTCTGATTAAAATGTCTGAAATTACTATTCACATTCCTTCCACTATCATAACCTGTTCCATATCTTCCTTTGCCATCAACTTGGGAATAATTTACTAATCCACTTACCACCAGTTTGTTTGTTATATTATAACTAGCACTAAGATTTACAATGTTTTTTAAAACACTTGCATTTGGTAATACGCCTCTTTCATCATTTCTGGAATATCCAATTTTAAAAGAACCTTTGTCAGCAACTAATCCATCAATCATAACATTATGATTCGTAGAAATAGCGGTTTGATAAAAACTGTCCGGTCCGTTTTTAGGTGCAATCCAAGGTTTTGGTTTTTGATAATTTGGTGATGCCTGATCAAATGCTTCCCAATCATATACTAATAAATTTGGGTCATAACGTGGTCCCCACGAACGTGGCGCAAATGTAGGTACTACCAAGTCTTTAATTCCATCAGCATTAGCATCAAAAAATAGAAACCCATCTTTATCCTGAGGAATTGAACGCCCAGCGCCATATTCTTGTTGGTATTTTACAAATGTTGTTTTATCTATATTGCCAACCGTAACTCCGCTATTTACAGAAATTCCAAGCCCGTTTTTTGGTTTTTTGGTGGTAATCATTATTACCCCATTTGCTGCTCTTGAACCATAAAGTGCTGAGGCTGCGGCTCCTTTTAACACGTTAATCGATAAGATATCATTTGGATTAATATCAGCCGCTGCATTACCATAATCATAACCGCCTGCCCCTGATCTTTGCGACGCTGAATTTGTATTCGAATTATCCACCGGAACTCCATCTACTACAAATAATGCTTGATTGTTTCCTGTCAATGATTTATTTCCTCTAACTACAACATTTACTGATCCTCCTACAGAGTTACCTTGAGTTATTTGTAAACCTGAAATCTTTCCGGATAGTCCACTTGCAACGTTTCCTACTTGCGTTTTATTGACATCATCACCACTTATTTGTTGAGCCGCATAAGGAAGCGTGTTTTTTTTGCGTCGAATACCAAAAGCGGTAACTACAACTTCATTAAGGCTTTGTCCTTCCTCTTTTAAAACGACAGTAAGAAAACCACTTCCTAAATTAACTTCTTTGGTTTCCATCCCAATAAATGATATTACTAAAACGGATCTTACAGAAGGCACTTCAATAACAAAACTTCCATCAATGTCTGTTTGAACCGAAATAGTAGATCCTTTAACGTGAACATTAGCTCCTGGGATCGTTAATCCTTTTTCATCAACTACCTTTCCTTTTATTATTATAATAGCAGCTATTGCTTTAATTTCTGTCTGATCCAAACTTTCTGTCGCTGTATTTATCATCGAAATGCGCTCTCTTTGTAGTACAATCAGATTGTTTATTTCGTCATACTTAATGCTAAGTGGTTTTAAAATGCGTGAAAGTACGCTGGATAATAATTCATTAGTGGCTTCTATGTCCACTTTTTGTTTTAACTGAGTCATTCTTGAATTATAAGAAAACTTAACGTGTATTGATTTCTCAAGTTTAAATAAAGCATCATCCAGACTCACATTCGTCATGCTAATTGTCACCTTAGTGTCAAGTTTTCTTTGTTCTTTACCACTATCTGCCAATACTACATTAGAAAAAATGAGAGCTAAAACAAATTGGAATAATGTTAACTTTATGATACGATAGCGTCGTCGTTGTTTTACTACAGTTTTTTTCATAATTTTGGTTTTTTGGTTAATACTTTAATTGGTTATTAGCGAAACATTACAATTGTCTTTTACAGGAGATCAATTGATTTTTTACGGCGTCGTAAATGTTACAGCATTTTCGGCGCTTTTTTTAATTTAATATAAATTGTAATTTAGTTGCAACCAATTGATTGAATACTAATTTGGTTACCATTCATTTGATACGTTGTGTTATTTCCAATACTTTCACAGATTATTTTTAATTTTTCAGATAAGGGCTGGTCAGTTAGTGAAGTAGTAATATGACATTCTTTCAACTTATTTTCTGGAAAATCAATATCTACTAAATACGCTTGCTCTATAGTTCTAAAAATTTGGACTACTGGAATATCGGTAAATTCAAAACTTAATTTTTCTACGTCACCAAGAGCACTAGTTAATGATTCATCTTGTGTTATATTGGTAATTTTATTGAATATAAGGGTTTTTCTACCATAACGAAGTGCTTGATTAGGCAATAAAATCACTTCTTTCTTTGTTGAATTAAAAGCAGATTTATTGGAATGGATTTTGACAATACCTGTTCTAACTATTACCTCCACATTAGAATCGTTTTCATAGGATTTTATTCTAAAACTTGTTCCTATAACTTTAGTTATTATTTCATTTGAATAAACCAAAAACGGTTTTTTAGCATCTTTGCTTATTTCAAAAAAACCTTCACCAGACAGATAAACTTTCCGTTCGTTTCCGACAAATATTTTAGGATAACTCAATTTACTTTTTGGTTGTAATAAAACCGAACTGCCATCTGACAAGATTATAACTTGGGACTTATTGGAGTTGTTTGTTTGCTCTAACAGGCCATCGGAATTCTCTTTAATTAATTCATTATAATTAAGCTCTCCATCATTGGCATTAAAAAAATTATGATAAAACCAAGTTGATATCAGCCCAAATACAAGTGTTGCTGCAATGCCTTTAATCCAATTGTTTCTTAAAAACAACACTTTGGTTTTGCGAGTGGTTTTCTTTTTATTCTCAATTTTATGCCAAGTAGCTTCCAAAGCAGTCTGAACTGCATCAGCTGATAAATCGTCTGCGGGAACTTTCATTGCAAAAATCAATACGCGCGCTTCTTCAACTAATTTAGCTCTTACGGGGTTTTCCAAAGTCCAAAGCTCCCAATTTTGTTGGTCGTTTTGTTGTAGTACCCATCTTTTGAAGGATTCATCGGCCAAAAATTCGCCTATTTCAATATAATTATTACGGTTTTGCATGAATAAAAATGGGTTATAAAAGGAAAGAGGACATTTTTTTAAATTGATACTCACTTAATTCTAAATTTTTTCAAAAAATTTAAAATACTTGAGATAACAATAAAAAAAGAAGAGACTTATTTTCTTTCCAATTTTTACGAATATTTAGTAAAGACCTGTGAATCAAATTGTTTGCTGACTGATAATTAACTCCGAGTAGTTCTGCAATTTGTTCAACGCTTAGTCCTTGATGGTATCGCAGATATAAAGCCTCTTTCTGTCGTGCTGGTAAATTATTGATGAGCTGGTTGAGTGTTAAAACTTTGATAGCCATAGATTCATCAGCGATAAGAATATCCTCGATGGTAAAATCAAAAGTAAACGGAATCAAATCTACAGTAGTGGACTTTCTGAAAATATGGTCTCTTTCGTGAAGTCTGGCAATACGTTTTCGGACACTTGATAACAAATAAGCTTTTACGACAACATTATCATTAAGGGAATTTTTGTAAACCCATACGTCTGTAAATACGTCCTGCACACAATCTTGTACCTTTTCAGGAAAAGGAGTAAACGAATTCCCATATCGCACTAAATGACTGTAATACTTTTTAAAAAGTGATGAAAAAGCCTTTTCGTCTCCTGATTTTAAAGCTTTCCAAAGGACAGAATCATCTAAATTATCAACAAGTAGTTTTTGGCTATTCAAAATTAATTTTGGCGTTAGAGTATTGTTTTTATATAAAAATTATAACATAGGTTTTTGTTAAATCAGCTTTTAGGTCTTGGTAATAAGATAGTTAATAAGTAGTAAGCCGTAATTAATTATTGGTTGCCTAAAAACTACATTTATAAATGACTGTAATATGACTTTTTGTATGTTATAAATATTCTTTGCAAGACGGTTAATTAATAGTACGGGTATCATTTTAAATAAAAAAATAAGTTTTTGTTGTAATTTTTTTAAGAAAAAACATATACTTTTACATTATTAAGATTGTTTGATTATTTTATTAATTTTATTAAATATTAATTTTTTATTAACAAAACTCTTAATAATAACTTAATTAAAAAAATGTTTTAAAAGAATAATTGTTTGTTTTTAATTTTACATTCATAAAACTTTTCCATTGATAATAACTTCTTTGACCAACTTGCAATACTTTACACATCTTTTCAATCGGAAATATCTTTTCATTGTTTCTGATGAAAGTATAAATCATCGACCGTTTTTGGAAAAGATGCCAATTGCTTTTTTTAATATATCTCGCTCTAGTTCCGCATCTTTTAGTTTTCTTTCAAGTTCAGAAATTCGTTCCTGTTCTGGCGTTTGCTTTAAATTGCCGTTACCTGGAAAACTTCCTTGTCCGAACTCTTCATACTCTTTTCGCCACTTATATAACTGTGAAGCAGTTATACCTAATTCTCTGGCAAGTTCGGAGATATTATGTCTCTCATAACTCAATTGAACTGCTTTCTCTTTAAGAACTCGGTCATAAATTTTTCGCACTTGTTTCATAAGTTAAAATTAAGGTTTTTATTCTTAGCTTTTTATGCTAGTAAAGTTAGCATGTCCAGAATGTGCACACTCTTTATTACAGGCTAGATAGCGCTCCTTATTGTTATTGGAGACTATTAGTTTCTAAAAAAAATCTTAAATTAACGGCTTCTGGTGATACTTTCTTAGTTGTTTTTAGTATTTTGGCAGTAGAATCATTTATAAGAAACTGATTAGTATGAAATATAGAGTAGCTACCCCGTCATTAAATCTAAGAGATTTTCCGGCAACGCATGATAATTCCAAAATTTTAATAAAAATACCGTTTAGACATACCGTTAAATTAATTGAAAAAACTGCATCAGATTGGTGGAAAGTAAAGCTTTTGAACACTGAAAAAGAGGGTTTTGTATTATCAAAAGATATTGAGCTCGTAGATGAAACCACTGAAAAAAGTACGGATATTGAAGTGCCTAATTTTGAACTGGGTGCACGAGCAAGTCTGGACAGTAAAGAGGAAACGTACAAACCTATTGGTGATCCTTCAATTCCTTTTAGGGATTTAACTAGTCTTGAGTCTAAACTGACGTCAATTCGCAATATCATCACTGCACTGGATGTTTCAAAAAGTTTTCGGTATCAGAAAGACGCATCGGATACCTATTGTAATATTTATACTTTTGATTATTGCTTTTTTGCCAAGGTCTATATTCCCAGATTGAGATGGACGGATAAGGCAATTGAGCAACTGGAGAAAGGGAACGAAGTGGCTGTTATTTTTGATGAAACGGTAAGGCCTTTTTATTCAAATTACATCTATGATTGGTTTTTACAATCCGGAAATGAGTTTGGATGGGAAAGAATCGCTGATGTTAATGAACTTCAAGAGAAAGTAAATGCTAATGGTGGTGTAGGAATCATCTGTGCCAAAAGAATTGTTTTGAATAAATCCGGGCATATAGTAGTAGTGGTGCCAGAAACAGATACTGATAAAGCCTACAGGAAAGAGGGCAAAGTTATTTATCCGCTGCAGTCTCAGGCAGGAGCTGATAATTATAATTATTTTTCAGAAATCAGAGAAGATTGGTGGAGTAATAATGATCCTGAAAGTGGGTATGCTTCTGCTATTTTTTATTATCATGATTAATTAAAACCTCTTGTAAATAGTTTACTTCTTGTGGGGTTAAGTCACTAAGAAGTATACATACTTTCAGGTTTTTCTATAAAGACACTAGTGCATTTGCAGTACTTACTTTTTAATTAGTAAAGAACTGCAAAAGCCATTTTCGTAATAACGAGCGTGTAAACTGTTGTATATTTGTTCGTAAATTGCTAAAGGATCATTTGATTCAATTGTAATAGACAATATGTTTTCTAAAAGTGCGATAAGGTTTGCTGGTACATCTGTTTCTTTGCCGTGTATAATAGATTCATAAACAAAGTTATTCCATTCTAAATCGCAAATAGGATTTTCTATTTCGTTTAATAAGGCATGATCCAGAATAAAAACAAGAAAATTCAAAACCTCTTGTAGGTGTTTTTCGTCGAAATAGTCAAATATTCGAAACTCAATACCATGATTTTTGTGCTTGTGAAAATTGATGTCTAGGCCAATTTTATCAATCTTTTCATAATCTGATATTTCAGAATAACGGTTCACCCACCACATTGGATTTTCATGCATGGGATGTTCATCAAAATTCATCTGGACAATCTTCCCGGTTTTCATCACATTGGTGTCATAAGTGCCCACACCAATGTACCTTGACATAGCACATCGTTGTGATGCTTTTGTCAAATTGACGCTGCTGTCATTGTGCGACAAATAATCAGAAGAACCAAATTTTATCATAAACAAGGGGCTCAGCCATTGGAATAATCGAATAGCCCTCTGGTGTTTTTTTATAAAACCTAATTTGTCCTTAATTTCTCCATCACTATTTAACTCAGTTGGAATAGTTAAATTGAAGTGATAGGTCATATTATTAAAAACAGAATAATTCGTATCGTTTGAAATAAATATGGCAAAGGGATGGTTTACAGCACATATTTTTACAGGGCCGTATTCCGTAAAGATTTTGTCTTTATCAAAAGCGTTTTGTAAATGGTGTATGAAACCTTGTTTTATTGTAGCTAATTCAGCAATAACCGAGTCAACATCTGTTTTGTAAAATTTTTGCGTAACAAATTCAACTGTGTCACCATCAAAAATGAATTCTTTTTGAAGCTCGTCTATAAAATAAGGATTGTTTTTTTGTAGTATTTCAAAGATACTTTCCCCTGAATAGTCAGGATTTGGTTCATTATCTATGGGATCAAAAGTCTTATGTTGGTTGTTAATGTCCGTTTTTGTAAACGAATGGGAATTCATCAGTACCGGCAAATAATATTCTTTATCGGATAATATTTTCAGCAATGAATTCTGGTATATGTTTTCTTTGTAATTCTTAAAATGATTAACACTATACTTTTCATGAAGTCCTTTAGTAAGCAAAAAATCTTTGTCCACCACACGATGGTTTTCAAACTCTAAATAGCATTCATTTTCAATTCCTACGCCCCAATACAAATCATTTGATCTGTAATGATTTCTATAGTCTTTGTGTTTATCCAATAATTCAATTTCAAAACTAACAGCATTCATGCTATGATCCGTCATACACTTTTTTCTCCTTTTTTTAATAAATTATGTTGATATGGGAAGCTACTTTATCAGGTAGTTTTTTTGGAGTGTTTTTTATCTGTTGTTTTAGTTACATTGAAACAGATTCTTAAATACTTCGTTTTTTTAATGGGGTTGATGTTGTTTTTTATACCCATACAAGGCCTAAAGAAGACAACTCAATTTTTTTGCAAAAGTAAGTATTAAATAAGTCATATTCAAGCTATATTTTTAGATCTTGAATTTTATTTTTCTGTGACAGAATTTATCGCTTTGTTTTCCTGTAAATTACTCATAATTATATATTTAAAATTGATGCGTTAAATTGGTAGAATTGTTTTTTTTGTGTTCTAAAACAAAAGTTTAGAACCATCTTAAGACCAGATTTATTTGGATATAAAAAATGACTAAAATTGAATTCTAAGTCGTTTTTTATTATTTCATACAGAATATAGTTAAAACTATGCACTTTGGTACATTTCACTTTCGCTTCTAAAAATTTCACCAAGAACATGCGAATTATTTATTCAGCTTTGATGTGTTTAATTTGCGAATCTGCGGTTTGATTTTTTTGTTCCCATTTTAACCTTGCAGACTTTAGTCTGGCAAACCAAATCTATGGATATTTAAGCCATAGTAGTTTAATTGTTTTGAGAAAATTTTATTCCAAAAATGCTTTCAATTCCTTATAGGTTTTAATTTTCACGCTTACTTTGTCCTTTCCTAAAACACTTTCAATTTGGGTAGGAATTGGGAGTTTTACGTTTAATGTTGGTTCAACCGTATCCAAAAATTTAATAGGGTGGGCGGTTTCTAAGAAAATACCAATAGCATTTGGGTAATTTTGTAATTCTTTTTTCAATCCTAAATAACCCACTGCTCCATGAGGTTCAGCAATATAGCCGGATATATTATAGATGGTATTCATGGCTTCTAAAGTCTCTTTATCAGAAAAAGTAAACGAAGAGAAATCTTTTTTGAATTGCTCTAAGTCATTGTGATACATTTCCTGAATTCGGATAAAATTACTTGGATTCCCCACATCCATCGCATTCGAAATAGTAGCTATAGAAGGTTTTGGGGAGTAAATTCCGTTTTCTAAAAACCGAGGAACCGTATCATTTACATTCGTAGCCGCTACAAAATGTTGAACAGGCAAGCCCATTTTCTTAGCAATGATCCCCGCACAGATATTCCCAAAATTCCCACTTGGGCAAGAGAAAACTAACGGTTTGTTTCGTTTTTTTAATGCTTTGTACGCAAAGAAAAAATAAAACATCTGTGACAACCAGCGCGCAATATTTATTGAATTCGCTGATGTTAAGTTTTTATGTTTTAGACTTTCGTCCAAGAACGCTTTCTTTACCATATCCTGACAATCATCAAAAACGCCGTCCACTTCAAGCGCTTTAATATTCTGTCCTAAAGTAGTCAATTGTCGCTCCTGGATGTCGCTCACTTTTCCTGATGGATAAAGGATAATCACTTCCACACCTTTTACATCAAGGAAACCACTGGCGACAGCACCTCCCGTATCACCGGAAGTGGCAACAAGAACCGTGTTTTTACTGTCGACGTTATCTTTATTGAAATACCCCAAACAACGCGACATGAATCGCGCGCCTACGTCCTTGAAAGCCATTGTTGGTCCATGAAATAATTCAAGGGAATAAATATCTTTTTCGACTTCGACCACGGGGAAGTCAAAACACAGGGTTTCGGCAATGATTTGTTTTAAAGTGTCTGTGGGAATTTCGTCACCTATAAATTGTTTAATCGCCTCAAAAGCAATTTCCTCATGGCTTAAGTTTTCGATGGTATCAAAAAAAGCAGGTGCTAATGGGGTAATTGTTTCCGGAAAATACAATCCTTTATCTGTGGCTAATCCTTGTACTACGGCTTCTCTGAAAGAAACTTTTGGTGCGTTATGGTTTAAACTGTAATATTTCATTGTGTATAGTATTTATAGAATCCCCACCCCAACCCTCCCCAAAGGGAAGGGAGACGAAACTGGATTTAGAATGTATTTATTGTAATTTTAAAATCGCTGTTTTTTTTTATTCCTCTTTAGGGGGTTAGGGGGCTATTATTTTAATTCCTTCATCATTCACTTTAGAAACGTGAATTTCATATGGTAAATACATTTCTTCGTAAATAACACTCATGGCTTTGGCAATTTTATCGGCAGTTTCCTTTCCTTTGCTTAAAGCAAAAATAGAAGGACCAGAACCTGATATTCCGGAACCTAAAGCTCCGTTTTCTAAAGCAGTTTGCTTGATTAAATCAAATCCCGGAATCAAAACGCTACGCAACGGTTCTACGATTTCATCATGCAATGATCGACCAATTAAGTCATAATCTTTGGTGTACAATCCAGCGATTAATCCGCCTACATTTCCCCATTGCATAATCGCACTTTTCAAGGAAACTGTTTGCTTCAACACCGATCGCGCATCCGAAGTCTTCAACTCAATTTGAGGATGAACCACGATGGCATACAATTCAGAGGGACTTTCTATTTTGATAATATCCAATGGATTGGAACTTCTTACTAGCGTGAATCCACCCAAAAGGGCAGGAGCAACGTTATCCGCATGAGCATTTCCACTGGCTAGTTTTTCGCCCTGCATGGCAAATAAAACCAACTCTTTGCGTGTAAATGGACGCCCTAATAATTCATTGATTCCAAAAACTGCTCCCGCTGAACTGGCGGCACTGCTGCCAATTCCACTACCGGCTTTGATGTGTTTGTAGATTTCGATTTCGAATCCAAATTCCGTTTCAACAGCTTCCAGCATAGCCAAAGCGGATACTCCAGCCACATTTTTTTCGGTTTCTAAAGGCAAGTCGGCACCCACAATTTTAGTGATGCGAATCCCTTTTATGTCTGATTTCCGAATAATCATTTCGTCACCAGCAGTTTCTAAACACAAACCAAGGACATCAAACCCGCAAGAAAGATTGGCGATTGTGGCAGGGCAAAATATTTTTATTTCATTCATAATAGTAGTCTTAAAGTCTAAAGTCATAAAGTGGTAAAGTCTTAGGAATGAACATAAAATCAAGTGGCTAACTTTCAGACTTTACGACATTTGACTTTACGACTAATTTATACGTTTCCTATTCTAATTACATCTGCAAATATTCCTGATGCGGTAACTGCAGCTCCGGCACCAGCACCTTTTATTAATAAAGGTTGGTCTACGTAACGATCTGTGAAGAATAATACGATGTTGTCCTTTCCTTCCAAATTGTAAAAGGGGTGGTCTTTAGGAATGAATCGCAACCCAACATTTGCTTTCCCGTTTTCGAATTGCGCTACGTATTTCAAACGAGATTCTTTGCTTAACGCTTCTTTATAAATAGTTTCAAAATGAGCGGCATGTGTCTGTAAAGATTCGAAAAATGCTTCATTTGAAGTCGTATTCAAACATTCTGCTGGCAGGAACGATTCGTTTGTGATTTCATCGATTTCCATTTTGTAACCGCTTTCTCGTATCAGAATCAATATCTTTCTGGCAACGTCAATTCCGCTCAAATCAATCTTCGGGTCAGGTTCTGTAAATCCTTGTACACCAGCTTCTTTAACAACGTCATGAAAAGTGTTATTTTCATCAAAATTATTAAAAATAAAGTTCAAACTTCCAGATAAAACGGCTTGGATTTTATTGACTTTATCGCCGGAGGCAACGAGATTTTTTACCGTATCAATGATTGGTAATCCAGCTCCCACATTGGTTTCAAATAGGAAAGGCGCATTGAACTGTCTGGATAATTTTTTTAGTTTTTTATAATTGTCGTATTCGGAGGCGCAGGCAATTTTGTTGCAGGTTACTACGGCAATATTTCTTTTTAAATACTGTTCGTAGGTTTTAGACACACTTTCATTTGCCGTGATATCCACAAAAATACTATTGCGTAAATTGAGCTCTTTTACATTTGCAATAAACTGTTCTTTATCCGCAGGTTCTCCAGTTTCTAAAGCAAATTTCCATTCTTTTAAGGAGATTCCGTCTTCATCAAAATGCATTTTTCGGGAATTTGACAACGCAATGACGCGCAGGTTTATCTTGAGCTTCTCTTTTAGGAATTTCTTTTGTTGGTGAATTTGTTCGATGAATTTCTCCCCCACATTTCCAACGCCCATTACAAATAGGTTTAACTGTTTGGTATTTTCTTCAAAAAAGTTTTCGTGCAATGAATTCAATGCTTTTTTCACATCTCTTTCGTTGATTACTGCCGAAATATTTCTTTCGGAAGCACCTTGAGCAATCGCTCGGATGTTGACGTTGTTTTTACCCAAAGTACTGAACATTCGACCGCTCAATCCTTGGTGGTTTTTCATATTTTCGCCTACCAAAGCAATGATGCAAAGGTTATTTTCAACAATGCATGGATCTATTTTATTTTGTAAAATTTCCACTTCAAAAGCTTTGTTGATGGCCTCTTGCGCCACATAGGCATCCGAATTTAGAATTCCAATACAAATCGAGTGCTCTGAGGAGGCTTGAGTGATGAAAATTACGTTGATATTTTTATTGGATAATACTTCAAAAAGTCTTTTGGATGAACCGGAAACACCAATCATTCCTGAGCCTTCAAGCGTAATTAAGGTAATAGCATCAATATGTGTGATTCCTTTTACAGGATTGGATTGCGCAAAAACCTGATTTGAAATATAGGTTCCTTCAGCCTTAGGTTCAAAAGTGTTTTTGATCAGAATTGGGATATTCTTTCTTAATACCGGTTGAATTGTTGGCGGATATAAGACTTTGGCACCAAAATGTGACAACTCCATGGCTTCTTGGTAAGAAATGTAAGCTATAGGTTGTGCTTGTTTTACAATTTTTGGATTTGCAGTATACATTCCGTTGACGTCAGTCCAAATCTCCAAGTCAGTTGCATCAAGAGCGCCTGCAAGAATAGCGCCTGTATAATCAGATCCACCGCGCCCTAAAGTAGTATTGATTCCGTCTAAAGAGGCAGCAATAAATCCGGGCATAACCACTACCTGACTCTCATTCGAAGTAAAAAAAGCAACAATTAATTCATTGGAAGCATCAAAATTAACAATTGCTTTTCCAAAATGGTTATTGGTTTTTATTAATTCTCGGCTGTCTTTATAACAGCTGTTTTTTAGGTCTTGTTTTAATGCTTCAGCAATGATATACGAGGACAGTAATTCACCAAAACTCAAAATAGTATCTGAAGTTCTGGGAGATAATTCGCCTAAAAGGTAACATCCATCCAATAAGGTTTCCAGGTGATTGATGATTCTTTTGATATGGCTCAAAAGACTGCTTTGTTCGCTTACTGGTATAAGTTCTTTTAAGGTATCTAAGTGTTTTTTTTCTATATCGGCAAGGATAACTTTGAAATTTTCGTCTCCAGCGGCCGCTTTTTGGGAGGCAATTTGAAGCAAATCAGTAACTTTACTGAAAGCAGAAACCACAACGATTAATTTTTCTTCTTTTGCTTTATCGCTAACGATAGCTAAAACCAGTTTTATATTTTGTGCATTGGCAACCGAAGTTCCGCCAAATTTTAATACTTTCATAGCAAGTTATTTGTTTTTAATGTAATGGGGAGTCGCCATTTTCAGGATTAATTGCCTGCAGGAGATCTAATGGTGTGTGTTGTTTTTTTTGAAAAATGTAATGTTTGTTATACACTCAAGGTCTTTCTTTCTTGTGAAAAAAATATGATAAATAGGATTATATGTTGAAAATTTACCCCAAGGGGGTAGTTGTAGTTGTTGTAGTAAACGTAACAGCAGTGCTAACCCAGATTTGAGTTGTTATCGAAGCGTGATATGTAGCTTTGTTGTTTTCCATTTTGATCTTTCAAAAGTACAGTTTTTTATAAAAAACAAAGCGTTTGACAGTGTTTTTGCGAATATTTTAAAATAGGAGAAGCTATTTGCGGATTATGAAATATTGTGTTATATATCAAGTCTCAGATAAAACTATTCGTATAAATCTCTAAATTTTATAAAAATTGTGTGCAGCTGAAGTTCTATTTTTTGTAGTGCTTAAAGAATTTAATTCTCCTTAATTTGCATTCCAAGCAGGTTAATGGGTTTGTGTTTTTATGAATTAGTGCTTTAATGTTCTAAGGAAAAGGAAAGGAACAATCAAAATTTGATCTGTTAAAGTCATATAGTTATCGTTATCTGAAAGCTATTATTTGGTTTTTGTTTAACTATAAAATACCCGTTGGGTGTAATTATTCAAAACGTCAGTTCGAGTGTTTTTTTGTGTAGTAAAAACGGAACAAAAAATGTATCGAGAACCGTTTTTAATACTAATTTTCTAGTTCTCGATATAATCCCGCCCAAAAGCGGGATCACTCGAACTGACGAAAATTATCATCAAAAATTAATTGAACCCAACGGGTTATGAAATGTAAATTATTAGCAATAAATGTTGTGTATTTATAAAGATTTATTCAATTTTACCTTTTAAACACTATCAAAATGGATAATACGCATTACATTAGTACTGAGTTACTTAGCCTGGAAACGCTAGAGGAAATTGTCTCACATCATAAATCATTGGCTTTGTCCGATGAAGCAAAAATAAATATTCAAAAATGTCGCGATTATCTAGATAAAAAAATGGCTTCACATTCGGATCCCATTTACGGTATAAATACAGGTTTTGGGTCGCTTTGTAATGTTAAGATTTCGAATGAAAATTTATCAAAACTTCAGGAAAATTTAGTCAAATCGCATTCCTGCGGAACGGGAGAGGAAGTACCAACTCAGATTGTGAAACTAATGTTGTTGCTAAAAATTCAATCGTTGAGTTATGGTCATTCCGGCATTCAATTGCAAACAGTGGAACGATTGATTGCCTTTTATAACAATGATATTCTTCCGGTAATTTATACCCAAGGATCGCTTGGCGCTTCGGGAGATTTGGCTCCTTTGGCGCATTTATCATTGCCTTTATTAGGTGAAGGTGATGTGTATTTTGAAGGTAAGAAAGTGCATTCCAGCGAAGTTCTAAAACATTTTGGCTGGGAGCCAATAGTACTGCAGTCTAAGGAAGGATTGGCCTTATTGAACGGAACACAATTTATGAGTGCTTATGGAGTACATATCTTAATGAAAGTCAGCAAATTTTCTTATTTAGCAGATTTAATAGGTACTATTTCACTTGAAGGATTTGATGGAAGAATAGAACCTTTTAATGAATTGATCCATTTTATAAGGCCTCACAAAGGGCAAATTGTAACTGCTAACCGCATAAAAGGATTTTTGGAAGGGAGCGAAATTATCGAACAGGAAAAAAATCATGTCCAAGATCCATATTCGTTCCGATGTATGCCACAAGTGCATGGGGCTTCAAAAGATGCAATTGATTATGTAAAAAAAGTGTTCAAGACTGAAATCAATTCCGTTACTGATAATCCTAATATTTTTATTGAAAGTGACCAAATCATTTCCGGAGGTAATTTTCACGGACAACCTTTGGCTTTAGCCTTAGATTTTATGGCAATCGCTTTGGCTGAGTTGGGAAGTATTTCTGAACGAAGAACGTATCAATTGATCTCCGGAACTAGAAATCTTCCGGCATTTTTAGTAGATAATCCCGGTTTGAATTCTGGTTTGATGATTCCTCAGTATACAGCTGCCAGTATTGCCAGCCAAAATAAACAACTAGCAACTCCCGCCAGTGTAGATAGTATTGTTTCCAGCAACGGGCAGGAAGATCATGTGAGTATGGGGGCAAATGCTGCTACTAAAGCATTGCGGGTTTTGGATAATCTGGAACGCATTTTAGCAATAGAATTGATGAATGCTTCGCAAGCCATTGAATACAGACGGCCAATGCTGTCAAGTGATTTTATTGAAATGTTTTTACAGGCCTATCGTGAAGAAGTTCCTTTGATTAAAGAAGATCGAATTTTGCATTATGATATTGAAAAGACGGTTTCTTTTTTGAACAGTTTTCAAATAGAAAATGATTTGTTAACAATGGCTTAACATTAACAATTAATAATGAATTAATTTTGCCGGACTAAATTTTAATGAAATGAACATAAATAATTTTTTCCAATTTTTGGTTCCTAAAGACAAAAAGTTTTTTCCGCTTTTTGAACAAGCATCAAGTAATTTAATTGAAATTGCTACAAATTTGCACGAAGCTGTAAACCTTCCTTTAAAAGAGCGCGAGGATCTTTTTCGAAAAATTGATGCATTAGAACAAAAAGGAGAGGATATAACACGTCAAACAAGTTTAGAGTTGAGTAGAAATTTTATTACTCCATTTGACAGAGAGGACATACACTCTCTAATCACTTCAATTGATAATGTAGCGGATAATCTTCATGGTGCAGCGAGCAGGATGAAATTGTATCAAGTTGATAAAATCACGAAATCCATTAGAAAATTGACTGAAATCAATCTTGAAGCATGTCAAAATATTGATGTAGCGGTAAGAGAATTGAGAGATTTAAAAAATATAAAGAACATCACGGATGCCTGCGTCAGAATTAACAAATTAGAAAATAAATCAGATAATGTTTATGATAAAGCAGTTCTTGATTTATTCGAAAATGAAACGGATGCAAAAAACATTATCAAGTACAAAGAAGTATTGTCAGTTTTAGAGACGGCTACTGATAAATGTAAAAGTGTAGCGAGTGTTTTAGAATCCATTTCTGTAAAACATTCTTAATTCATTCGTTTTATTCTGAAATTATAATTATGGAATTTACTCTACTTATAGTTATTATAGTCCTGGCTTTAATTTTTGATTACATTAATGGTTTTCATGATGCTGCCAATGCTATAGCAACCGTTGTTGCCACAAAAGTATTAACTCCTTTTCAAGCAGTTGTTTGGGCCGCTTTTTTTAACTTTTTGGCGTATTGGGTTTTTGGTTTTGGTGTTGCAGATACTGTGGCAAAAACAGCCAATACGATGGATATTAATTTAGTCGTTATTTTAGCGGGTGTAATCGCCGCTATCATTTGGAATTTATTCACTTGGTGGCAAGGAATTCCTTCTAGTTCTTCACATACCTTAATTGGTGGTTTTGCCGGAGCAGCTATCGCTCATGCCGGATTTGGAGTAGTTTCTTGGTACAATGTTGGAAAAGATGGAGGAATGCCTTCGGGTGTTTTGATCATCATTGCATTTATTATATTGGCACCTTTGTTAGGCGCTTTAATGTCTTATTTAATATCAATTTGGTTGCTAAATGCCTCTAAAAAAAGTATTTATCCTAAAATATTTACAGCTTCTTTAATGATTTTGACCATCTGGTTTGTAGAAAGTCAAATGATCTATTACGACCAGATTAAAGACCCTCGTTTTCCATCGTCTACTTTTTGGAGTGTTGCGTTTGAATCCCATAATATCAAATGGTTTTTAGTGGCATTCATCGTTCTGTCCATAAGCGCCTTCTGTTTGATATTTAGTAGTTTAAATTTAAATCAAGCTACGGCCTGGTTAAAAAAAATGCAATTACTGTCTTCAGCAGCCTTTAGTTTAGGGCATGGAGGGAATGACTCCCAAAAAGTAATGGGTATTATTGCAGCAGCGGTTGCGGTTTATATTCACACCAGTGGTGTTGCTCAGGAATCGCTTCCAGCTTGGTTAGATGTGGTGCTTCCTAATGACGAAGGAGCCTTTAAAATGCCAACTTGGATTCCACTTGCCTGTTATTCTGCTATTGCAGCAGGGACTTTAAGCGGCGGTTGGAAGATCGTGAAAACAATGGGTTCTAAAATAACAAAAGTGACCTCTTTTGAAGGTGTTGCCGCAGAAACTGCCGGGGCACTGACCTTATATTTTACAGAGCATTTTAAAGTGCCCGTAAGTACAACGCATACTATTACTGGATCTATAATTGGAGTTGGACTTACTAAAAGAGTTTCAGCCGTGCGATGGGGAATGACCGTAAGTTTATTATGGGCTTGGGTTTTAACCATTCCAATTTCAGCAATATTAGCAGCAATCATTTACTATATTTTTAGTATTTTTATTTAATACTAAAAGAAAAATCATAATAAAAAACCATTCTTACTGAGAATGGTTTTTTTATGCTCCAAAAATATATTTGTTTAAAACAGAAGATCTTGTCTTTCTTTCGTTAAATATGTTTTTTATTAAAAGGCGTTAAGGTCAAATTTTGTGATTTTATAGGTGTGTTTAATTTTTTAACAGCACTTTATTTCAAGAAAATAAATTTCGTGAATATATATTGAGTTTTTTATGTCTAATTTATTCCACTCAAATTTTTATGAATGCGTCTTCGTTTGTAATGGGTCTGTTTTAAATTAGCATCTCCGGATATAATGCTAATATTTCCGTCTATTTCTAGGATTGCTAATTTTACATCTTTAAAATATTCGACTCCATGTTCATGCATGGCTTCTTTTAATTCATCAGAAGTGATATTTAATTTGCTAAGAGTCTTAAAATCCAAATTGCCGTTGTGTATAAGGATTTCTGGTTTTTCTTGCATGAAATCACTGAATCTTGGGTACTTAAACATCAATTTTTTTAAAATAAAATTGATGGTAAACAATACAGTTGCCGCAGCTAAACCTCCCGATAAACTGGTGTCGTTTCCTACCATTGCATTTTGAACAGAGTTACTGATTAGCAGAATTAATATTACATCAGCAGTGTTTAGTTGAGACAATTCTTTCTTGCCAAAAAGTCTCAAGGCAATAACCATAAAAAAATAAACGAAAATACTTCGAAGAATTATATCAAGATATTCGTTCATTTTTTTAGTTTTAAAGTAATTTTAAAAGTTTTCAATAGACTGTAAACGGCTACTGACTGCTATTTTATTTTAAAATTTTTCTCGATTGCTTTGATCATTTCGCCGGCAATATCTTTATTGGTAGCTCCTTCAATTCCTTCTAGTCCTGGCGATGAATTTACTTCTAATAACAACGGGCCTTTAGCGGAACGAATAATGTCTACACCTGCCACTTTGAGGTCCATTGCTTTGGTTGCTTTGATGGCAATACGTTTTTCTTCAGCGGTTACTTTTATAATAGATGCTGTTCCTCCAAGATGAATGTTAGCCCTGAATTCGCCCGGCATTGCTTCACGCTGAATAGCAGCCACTACTTTTCCATCAATTACAAAACAACGAATGTCTTTTCCATTGGCTTCTTTGATGAATTCTTGAACTAATATATTGGCATTTAAGCTTTTGAAAGCATTTATGACACTTTCTGCGGCTTTTTTTGTTTCTGCCAACACGACTCCTTTTCCTTGTGTTCCTTCTAGTAATTTCACGATTAGTGGAGAACCGCCCACCATTTTTATCAAATCATCCGTATCCAAAGGGGAATTAGCAAAACCAGTGGTAGGAATTTCAACACCATGATTCAATAGTAATTGCAAAGAGTATAATTTATCACGTGATTGCGTAATAGCATTCGATGAATTTAAGCAATATACTTTTAATGCTTCAAATTGTCTGGTCAAAGCGCAACCGTAAAATGTAATGCTAGGTCTAATTCTGGGTATAATGGCATCAAATTGATTTAGTATCTTACCGCCACGATAATGAATTTCTGGCGTTTTTGCATCCAGTTTCATATAACATTCCTTAATGTTCAGAAAGTGCATTTCGTGACCACGCATTTCGCCAGCCTCCATTATACGCTTGTTGCTGTACAATTCAGGATTACTGGCCAAAAGTCCGATGCGTAATCCGGAACTTGCTTTCTCGGAATTTTTATACAATTCTTTTAGACTGTCGGGTGTGGGTTGTCCTAAAAGATATTTTTGCTCCGGATCAACCAATACTCTTCCGCTCATGGCTTCACGGCCTAAAAGCATTCTGAAACCCATGGAATCTCGATTGGTCAATGTCATCTCAATAGGCCATTTTGAACTTCCTATTTGTAGATTTGTTTGAATTACATAACGTTGTTCTCTAAAGCCACTTGAACTTTTAACGATGCGTTTATCAATTAAAGGCGCTTCACAATGAATTATTGTTTTTAAATTATTTTGGATTGGGTTAATGTCAAATTTCACCCAATTGCTTTCGTCTTTAATAAATGGAGCAATATTTATAGCGTGTAGCGCAGATGTTTTAGCACCGGAATCAACACGTGCTTTAATGGTTGGAATCCCTATTTCAGGGAATGAGCACCATTCTTCACTACCTAGGATAACTTTGTTTTCAGACATAAAGTAATTTTAATGGATCAATGTTATAAAAACCAAATGTAAATATTTGTTTTCAAAAAAAGTGTATTTTATCATAAAGAAAAAACCCGTTACGTTATAAAAACGTAACGGGTTATGGTTAAGATTCAAAGGAATTATTTAAGGATTTGTGGCTTCGCCGGCTTTATGAACCTGAACCGTTAATTCTTGTGCCCCTTCTTCGATATCCATGAAGATTTCATCTCCGGTTGTTATTTTCGAAGTGATAATTTCTTCTGCAAGGGTATCTTCAACATATTTCTGAATGGCTCTTTTTAGTGGTCTTGCGCCAAATTGCCTGTCGAAACCTTTCTCAGCTATAAATGCTTTTGCTTTGTCAGAAAGACTCAATTGATACCCTAATTCGGCAACACGGGCGAATAATTTTTTTAATTCGATTTCGATAATTAAATCAATATCATGTTTTTCTAAAGCATTGAATACAATTACATCATCAATTCTATTAAGGAATTCAGGAGCAAAAGTTTTCTTTAAGGCGTTTTCAATAATACTTTTTGAATTATCATCAGCCTGCGCTACTTTGGCAGCAGTTCCAAAGCCGACTCCTTGTCCAAAATCTTTTAATTGTCTGGCACCAACATTCGAAGTCATGATTATTATGGTATTTTTGAAATCAATTTTTCGACCTAAACTATCCGTTAAATATCCGTCATCCAGCACTTGTAATAACATATTGAAAACATCAGGATGCGCTTTTTCGATCTCATCCAATAAGACCACACAATAGGGTTTTCTTCGCACTTTTTCAGTCAGTTGACCGCCTTCTTCATACCCTACATATCCCGGAGGTGCACCAACTAAACGAGAGATAGCAAATTTCTCCATGTATTCACTCATGTCAATGCGTACCAAAGCATCTTCAGAGTCGAATAACTCTTTAGCCAATACTTTAGCAAGTTGTGTTTTACCAACACCGGTTTGTCCTAGAAAGATAAAGGATCCAATAGGTCGATTTGGGTCTTTTAACCCGGCGCGATTTCGTTGTATCGAACGTGCAATCTTCATGACGGCCTCTCTTTGTCCAATAACTTTTCCTTCAATAAGTTCTGGTAATTTAGCCAATTTATTGCTTTCGGTTTGTGCTATTCGGTTCACAGGTATTCCGGTCATCATCGATACAACATCGGCTACATTGTCTTCCGTAACTTCTATTCTGTTGTTTTTTGAATCTTCTTCCCATTGTTCTTGTGCAATAGCTAAATCTTTTTCAATACGTTTTTCGTCATCACGAAGTTTAGCGGCCTCTTCATATTTTTGTTTTTTTACCACAACATTCTTCAGTTCTCGAACATCTTCTAATTGACGCTCTAAATCTAAAATCTGTTTGGGAACTTCAATATTGGTAATATGAACTCTGGAGCCTGCTTCATCTAAAGCATCGATGGCTTTGTCCGGTAAGAAGCGCTCAGACATGTACCTGTCAGTTAATTTTACACAAGCCTCAATAGCTTCTTGTGTATAAGTAACATTATGGTGGTCTTCATATTTATTTTTGATGTTATTCAAAATTGTAATCGTTTCAGTGACGGATGTAGGTTCTACAATTATCTTTTGAAAACGTCTCTCTAATGCACCATCTTTTTCTATGTATTGTCTGTATTCGTCTAATGTTGTAGCGCCAATACATTGAATCTCACCGCGCGCTAATGCCGGTTTAAACATATTGGATGCATCCAGAGATCCAGTTGCACCACCAGCACCTACAATGGTGTGAATTTCATCTATAAAAAGAATGATATCATCATTTTTTTCCAATTCATTCATCACTGCTTTCATACGCTCTTCAAACTGCCCACGGTATTTTGTTCCGGCAACAAGACTGGCTAAATCCAAGGTAACAACACGTTTGTTGAATAAAGTACGTGATACTTTTTTCTGAATAATTCGCAACGCTAGACCTTCGGCAATGGCTGATTTTCCCACACCTGGTTCTCCTATTAGTAATGGATTGTTCTTTTTTCTACGACTCAAAATTTGCGAAACGCGTTCGATTTCTTTTTCACGCCCTACAACAGGATCCAGTTTTCCTTCTTCGGCCATTTCTGTTAAATCCCTTCCAAAATTATCTAAAACAGGGGTTTTCGATTTTTTATTGGATTTGTTGGCTGGATTGTTAAAGGTGCCTTCTTTTAGACTGTCATCTTGTCCTGAATCGTCATTATACGATTCGTTTCTTGGCAATTTCTCTATAAATTCTTCTTCGTTTGGAGTCATGTTTAGATATTGTTCTTTAGCTATATCATAATCAATTTTCAGTTTATTCAATAGCTTGGTTGTTGGATCATTTTCATTTCTTAATATGCATAACAATAAATGTGCGGTGCTGATAGAGGAACTCTGAAAAACCTTAGCTTCTAGAAAAGTGGTTTTCAAAGCCCGTTCTGCCTGGCGTGTCAGGTGCAGGTTTTTCTTCTCAACATTTACTTCTACACTAGGACTTGCGGGGCTTAAGATCTCTACTTTTCTGCGTAAATGGTCTAAATCGACGTCAAGGTTATTCAATATTTGAATTGCTTTTCCGTTACCGTCTCTTAGAATTCCCAGCATTAAGTGTTCTGTTCCTATAAAGTCATGTCCTAGTCGCAAAGCTTCTTCTTTGCTGTAAGTAATAACGTCTTTTACTCTTGGTGAAAAATTATCATCCATAATATATATTTGATATCGTAAATTTAGTGAATTAGTGATAGAAAAACAAAAACCATTCCTATATGAAGTCGTGTCAGCTAAGTGACAAAAATTATCAAGATATTAAAGTTAAATTTACCTTAAATTATCAACTAAAAGCGAAGTTTTATTTGTTAATAAATCATTGAAATTAGTGTTTTAAAATAGGTTTAAAAATTTCAAAAAGATGTATATTGGCACGTTTTGAAACTAATATAATTTTTTAATATAACAACTTATGTCTGAAGGAGAAAAGTTAATTCCTATTAACATTGAAGATGAAATGAAAACGGCCTACATCGATTACTCGATGTCGGTAATTGTATCAAGAGCACTTCCAGATGTTAGAGATGGCTTGAAACCAGTACATCGAAGAGTCCTATTTGGAATGCATGATTTGGGTGTAAATTCTAGATCTGCCCACAAAAAGTCCGCAAGAATTGTTGGGGAAGTTCTTGGTAAGTATCACCCACACGGTGATACCTCAGTTTATGATGCAATGGTTCGTATGGCACAAGAATGGAGTATGCGTTACTTATTGATTGATGGCCAGGGTAATTTTGGGTCAGTAGATGGCGATAGTCCTGCAGCAATGCGTTATACAGAGGCTAGAATGCGTAAAATTTCAGAAGAAATCTTGGCGGATATAGATAAAGAAACTGTTGATTTTAAATTAAATTTTGACGATACGCTGGAGGAGCCAACAGTTATGCCAACACGTGTTCCTACCTTATTAATAAATGGGGCAACAGGAATTGCAGTGGGTATGGCCACTAATATGCCTCCTCATAACTTGACTGAGGTGATAAACGGGACATTGGCTTTCATGGACAATAGCGATATTGAGATTGATGAGTTGATGACGCATATCAAAGCCCCAGATTTTCCTACAGGAGGTGTTATATATGGATATGAAGGCGTTCGTGAAGCATTCAAAACAGGTAGAGGACGTATTGTAATGCGTGCCAAAGTAGGTTTTGAAGAAGTGGACGGAAGAGAATGTATTATCGTTACCGAAATTCCTTATCAAGTTAACAAGGCCGATATGATTAAGCGTACGGCTGATTTGGTTAACGATAAAAAAATTGATGGAATTGCGAATATCCGAGATGAATCGGATAGAAACGGGATGCGTATCGTTTATATCTTGAAACGAGATGCTACGCCAAACGTAGTTTTGAATACACTTTATAAGTTTACACAATTACAGTCTTCTTTCAGTGTAAACAATATTGCCATTGTAAAAGGGCGTCCGCAAATGTTGAATCTGAAAGATCTGATTCATTATTTTATAGAGCACCGTCATGATGTAGTGACTCGCAGAACGCAATTTGAATTGAAAAAAGCAGAAGCAAGAGCCCATATTTTAGAAGGTTTGATTATCGCTTCGGATAATATTGACGAAGTAATTGCTTTAATTAAAGCTTCAAAAAGCACCGAAGAAGCAAGAGAAAAACTAATCGAAAGATTCAATTTATCCGATATTCAATCTCGAGCCATTGTTGAAATGCGTTTGCGTCAATTAACAGGTCTTGAACAAGATAAGTTAAGAACAGAATACGATGAAATCATGAAGTTAATCGAGCATCTAAAAGCTTTATTAGCAGATGTAAACTTAAGAATAGCCTTGATTAAAGAAGAACTAACTGAAATTCGTGATAAATATGGAGATGAACGCCGTTCTGTAATTGAATATTCAGGAGGAGATGTAAGTATTGAAGATTTAATTGCCGATGAAAATGTAGTTATCACGATTTCACATGCAGGATATATTAAACGTACAAATCTTACGGAATACAAAACTCAAAACAGAGGCGGAGTTGGACAGAAAAGTGCAGGAACACGGGATCAGGATTTCTTAGAGCACATGTTTGTGGCTACGAATCACCAATATATGATGTTCTTTACCCAAAAAGGGAAATGTTTCTGGATGCGTGTTTACGAAATACCAGAAGGAAGTAAAACGGCCAAAGGAAGAGCAATCCAAAACTTGGTAAATATAGAAAGCGACGATAAAGTAAAAGCATTTATTTGTACTCAGGATTTAAAAGATCAAGATTACATCAAAAGTCACAACCTTATTATGGTGACTAAAAAAGGGCAGGTTAAGAAAACATCTTTAGAGAAATATTCTAAACCCAGAGTGAATGGAGTTGCTGCAATTACTATTAAAGAAGGGGATGAGTTATTAGAAGCAAAATTAACGAACGGGCAAAGCCAAATTATTTTAGCTGTGAAATCTGGTAAATTAGTTCGTTTTGAAGAAACTAAAACCCGTCCAATGGGAAGAACAGCTTCAGGAGTTCGCGGAATTACACTTAAGGATGATACGGATGAAGTAATTGGCATGGTCACTGTAAACGATATGAGCAGCGAAATATTAGTAGTTGCTGAAAACGGTTATGGAAAACGGTCTAGCCTTGACGAATACAGAATTACAAATCGTGGGGGTAAAGGAGTAAAAACCTTGAATATTACGGAGAAAACTGGGAAGCTGATTTCTATTAATGCCGTTACTGATGCGGATGATTTAATGATTATTAATAAATCTGGATTGACTATCAGAATGGCTGTAGAGGATTTGAGAGTAATGGGACGTGCTACGCAAGGTGTAAAACTGATCAATATAAAAGGAAACGATTCCATAGCTGCAGTCACTAAAGTAATGAAAGACGATGTGGCGGAAGTAGTTGTTGATGAAGACGGAAATATTATTGAGTCGGAAGCTATCGAAAGAGTAAAACCTGTTCTTGAAGTTCTTGAAGAGGATGGTGTAGCTGAAGAGGAGGATGAAGAGGACGATTCTGAAAGTGAAGACGAAGACACTGAAGACGAAGACGATTCAGATGACGAAGCTTAGTATGAATACTAATAACTGGTTTCAAAACTTCCAATCCAATTGGATTGGAAATTTTGAAATTAAATAAGTGTAGATTAAAAAAGAACTATTAAACAAGAACTATTAAACAAAATCGAATACCATGAAAAGTAAATATGTAGTACTAGCATCAGCGTTAGTGATTTCAGTAGCCACTTTTGCTCAAAAAGATCAAATTAAAGCCGCTGAAAAAGCATTAAAAGGGGGTAAATCTCAAGAAGCAGTAACCATTTTGATGGAAGCCGAATCTCTCATCGCTAATGCTAAAGAGGCGGAGAAAGCACAATTTTTCTTTGTAAAAGGAAAAGCTTTATTGGATTTAGCCAATAAAAAAGTGGATGCAGATGCTAATCTTTCGCTTGCGGCAAAAGCATATCAAGATTTAATTGATGCTGAAAAAGTTTCCGGTAAATTGAAATTTTCTACAGAAGCTGCAGCTTCAATTACAGAAATTAAATATAAATTGATTAATGCTGCCATAGCGGATTCAAAAATCAATAAGCATTCAAATAGTGCAAAAAAACTGTATGATGCATATTTATTAGATAAAAAAGACACTATCAATTTGTATTATGCGGCCTCTACTTATGTGAATGCAGCAGAATATGACACAGCACTTAAGTTGTATGATGATTTGAAAAACTTAAATTATTCTGGAAAAGGAACCAGTTTTTTTGCGGTGAATAAAATCACTAATGAAGAAGATCTTTTTACAACGGCTCCGGAAAGAGACAGAGTAGTGAAAATAGGGACTCACGAAAAACCAAGAACAGAGGCTATTCCTTCTAAAAGAGGAGAGATCTATAAAAACATAGCTTTAATTTTAGTGCAAAACGGAAAAATTGAAGAGGCTAAAAAAGCAATATCGGATGCAAGACAAGCAAATCCGGAAGATACTTCATTGGTTTTGACAGAAGCAAATCTTTATTTAGAAACAAAAGATTTTGAAATGTATAAAAAGCTGATCGCTCAAGTATTAGAGAAAAATCCTAATGATGCTGATTTAGTTTTTAATTTAGGAGTTCTTAGTGCTAATGCAAAAAATCAGGTAGACGCTGAAAAGTACTATTTAAAAGTTATTGAAATTAATCCTAAATACATTAATGCTTACATCAATTTAGCGGCCATGAAGTTAGAGGATGAAAAGGTAATTATCGATGAAATGAATAAATTAGGAACTTCTACTAAGGATATGAAGCGCTATGATGAATTGAAAAAGAAAAGAGAAAATTTATTCAAAGCTACAATTCCTTTTCTTGCAAAAGCAGTTGAACTAGATCCTAAAAATGAGGATGTTTCAAAAACACTTTTAGGCGTATATAGCGCTTTAGAAATGACAGCTGAATACAAGGCATTGAAGGCAAAGAATTAGTGTTAGATTTTTAAATTTAAAAATAACCTCTCTCGAATTACTGTTTTGAGAGAGGTTTTTTTTATATGATTTTTTTAATGACTCTTAATTTGTGTGTATGCTTATTGGTTTCGGCATTAAATATTCCTAAATGAT
The DNA here is from genome assembly GCF_003970395.1 of Flavobacterium sp. GSP27. NCBI lineage: Bacteria > Pseudomonadati > Bacteroidota > Flavobacteriia > Flavobacteriales > Flavobacteriaceae > Flavobacterium > Flavobacterium sp. GSP27. The sequence continues at coordinate 124,306 of NZ_RYDP01000005.1, forward strand.
CAAGCCTGTCAATTCGTACTTTTCCACTGGCATGAATGATGTAATTATCATCCATAATTATTCCTACATGGATTATGTTACCTTCTTCGTTATCAAAAAAAGCGAGATCTCCTGGTTCACTTTCTTCTATAAAACTTAAAGCTTCCCCTTGTTTTGATTGTTGAGAGGCATCACGAAGCAATTTATATCCGTTCAGTTTATACACCATTTGAGTAAATCCTGAACAATCAATTCCAAAAGGAGTTTTCCCTCCCCAAAGATAAGGAGCGTTTAAATACATAAAGGCAGTTTTTATCAAATGCTCTTTTGTTTTTTTGCCACTTGTTTTTGTTCCATCAAACTCAAAATTCGAAATGTTTATCTCACTGTTATTTATAAATGAAACCGAGGATCCGAGCGGAATAGGAATTAATTGATTATCTGGAGTAGTGATATATTCAATTAAATCGGAATTCAATATGATCGTTTCTGCGGATAATTGATTAAAATTTGATTCTGAAATCAACTGTAATTGTTTAGAATCGATCCAGCCTTCATACTCGTCGTACTGTACTTTGATGCGAGACCATTGTTTCATTTGCTCTAAAATTTCAAAATGTTCTCCAAATAAAATTTGAGAAACAATTTCGCTTTTATCACTGGGTTCAAACCGAAGTGGTATCATTGCTAGATTACAAATTCCGAACATTTAGGGTAATTTATGAGTTTAGAATTAGGAGTTATATGTTTTTAATATACAACTCCTAATTTATAATTATTTTAAGCTCTTTCAATAACAATTGCTGAAGCACCACCACCACCATTACAGATTGCAGCAGCTCCAATTTTACCATTATTTTGTTCTAATACGTTGATCAAAGTAACAATAATTCTTACTCCGGAGCAACCTAAAGGATGTCCTAATGATACAGCACCACCATTCACATTAATCGTGCTGCTCTTTAGTCCTAAAATTTTGGCATTGGCTAGGCCAACTACAGCAAAAGCTTCATTGAATTCAAAATAATCAACATCAGTAATGGCTATTCCTGCTTTTTCTAATGCTTTAGGAATTGCTTTTGATGGACTTGTTGTAAACCATTTTGGTTCTTGTGCGGCATCTGCATACCCTTTTATATACGCCAGAGGTTTCAATCCTAAAGAGATTGCTTTTTCTTCGCTCATTAATATCACAGCTGCTGCTCCATCGTTTATTGTAGAAGCGTTTGCTGCGGTAACTGTACCGTCTTTTGTGAAAACAGGATTTAATGAAGGTATTTTGTCTAATTTTACATTAGAAAACTCTTCGTCTTTAGAAATTATAATAGGATCTCCTTTTCTTTGAGGAACGGTTACAGAGACAATTTCATTATCAAATTTTCCGGTCTCCCAAGCTTTTGCACTTCGCTCGTAGGATTGAATTGCGGCGTTGTCTTGGTCTTCTCGGGTAAAATTATATTCAGCAGCACATAAGTCCGCACAAACGCCCATTGCGTTGTTGTCGTAAGCATCAACAAGTCCATCTTTTTGTAAACCATCAATAAATGTTGCTGGACCAAATTTAGTTCCTGTTCTCAAATTCATATAGTGAGGAATTAAACTCATGTTTTCCATTCCACCCGCAACAACAATTTCAGCATCACCACATAAAATGGCTTGAGTACCTAGCATTACAGCTTTCATTCCAGAGGCACATACTTTGTTGACTGTAGTACAAGCAACAGAATTAGGTAAACCAGCATATAGTGCAGCTTGGCGAGCAGGAGCTTGTCCTACACCAGCTTGAACTACATTACCCATAAATACTTCATCAATTAAATTTGGATCCAATTTTATTTTGTCCAAAGCTCCTTTTATAGCTACAGCACCTAATCTAGGAGCGGTAACTGTAGATAATCCTCCCATAAAACTACCGATAGGTGTTCTAACGGCAGAAACGATAACAACTCTTTTGTTCATGATTTATATAATGTTGGTTTATGTAGCAAATTTAATCTTTTTTAAACAATTTCGTATTTTGATGTTGGGATAATCTCTTTTAAAAATTTATTTATATTCTATATGTTTGATTGTGAAGTCTTTTTAGAATTAGGATAAAAAATATTTAAAAAAAAGGTCTAAATAGTTGTGAGGAACGTAAAGATGTGTTAAATTTGCAACCGCAAAACAAGACACGTTTCTTTGAGCTTGGAGGGGTGCCAGAGTGGTAATGGAGCAGTTTGCTAAACTGTCATCGAGCAATCGGTGCCAGGGTTCGAGTCCCTGTCCCTCCGCTTTATATTTTTTTCGGGGTGTAGCGTAGCTCGGTTATCGCGCCTGCTTTGGGAGCAGGAGGCCGCAGGTTCGAATCCTGCCACCCCGACTAGTTTTTTACATGAGCAATGGAGGCATAGCTCAGCTGGATAGAGCACCTGCCTTCTAAGCAGGCGGTCGAAGGTTCGAATCCTTCTGCCTTCACAAAAACCCTTATAAACGTTTGATTTATAAGGGTTTTTTATTTCTAGTTGCCAGTTTAGTTGCCTTTTGTACATGTTGATAACTTTTTACTAGACAAAAAGCCCCGATAACATTTTAGTTTATCGGGGCTTTTTTGATTAATCTGTAAAATCAATTATTATTGCGTCGGGCGGTGTATCTTCTCGGCTGTTGTTTCTTATTACGCTAATTCCGCTGTAATGTTTTTTTTGATTTGGTAACCAAAAGATATGAAAAAAAGTGCTTACTGTTAAAAGTGGCCCTTTGTCTTGAATTTATTTAGTCGGTTAGTAGTGAAAAAAAATGGAAACTCAAAAAACGTACAGCTGCCCAATGCATCCAGAAGTTACGTTGGATAAACCCGGAAAATGTCCCAAATGCGGAATGAATTTAGTGGAGAAAAAAGAGTAAAAATTCTATTAGCAACTAACGGTTCAAAATAAAGTAGTACCCACAAAAGTAGTTACAGGTTCACCAAAAAACACAATACTTTATGGAGCTTAAGAATCCAAAAATGATGTGATGTTGCTCCTGGTGTTCCATCATTTCGCTTGAGTTTTTAATACTGCATCAAATATATTCGTTGATTTTTGGACACAAAATATTATAATAAATACTGCAATCAAAAAGAAAACCAAAATAATGTGTCATCAGACACATTAGCTAGGAATTTCTGTAGATCAAGATTTACTTACAATTTTAAATTTTTGGCAATCAATAAAATTTAGTACTTTTACAATCTTGAAAAAAATAGTTGTCATATCATTCCTTTTTGCTTTTTTGTGTGCTAACACAGAGATTGGACAGTTATTTAAATTGCCGAACTTACTACAACACTTTTCAGATCACCAAGAAGATAACATTGGTCAGAATATTTCATTACTTGATTTTATAGCTATTCATTACAATGATAGTCATCAACATTCAAGTAAAGAAAAAGATAGTCATCAAAATTTACCTTTCAAGACAATTAATACAAATGTAAATACGGTTCTTGCTTTTATAAACCAAACAGCGTTTTCTTTTCGCAAGCCTACTATTATTTATCTAAACCGCACTGTAGCTTTCAGTCAGGATTTTTACATTTCCAGCGTTTTTACCTCTATCTGGCTTCCCCCTAAGTTGAGTTAATTAATTTTATTTTAAACCGTAATTAGTTATATTTTAAATATTTCTGATTGCTATTTTAAAATATACTTTGCTATTTACGTATAGCGAACGATACGTTGTATGAATTACATTAGCATTCATCACTAACTAGACGTTTAAGAGTTTTAGGTTCTCCATAACTAAAATCTTTTTAGACTTCACAAAAATCTCCTAGCGTTTTTAGTGTCGATCTGTAAGACAATCAATATTATTTAATTCGAAAAACATCTATAATGAAAACAATTAAATCCATTGCAGTTGCGATACTGATAACTATTGCAGGCACAACAATTTCTAATGCACAAGTAAACGAAAATCAATCCAAAACGCCGCACGGTGGAATAATACAAAATTCAGGCGACTACAAAATTGAAAGGGTCGAAAGAGAAAACAATATTAGTTTTTACGTACTGAATGCGAAAGGAAAAACGGTTTCAAATAAAAAAATTACTGGCTTGGCTGTTTTTGAATTTTTTAATAAAACAAAAGCAACGAATCCAGTTTCTTTGGACACCAACAATGCTTTATTTGTACAAGTTCCTAAAGCAAGCATATATGCTTATTGTACCATCACATTACTTGTCAATGGAAAAACAATCTCTTCCAAATTTAAAAATAGCCAAGTTTCTGAACAAGATATTAATCATGGACACCAACATTAATTTTATTATTCTTTATAAACCCAATTAAAATTACAATTATGAAAAATTTTTTAATCGTAGCGACTATCGCAATCGGAATGTTAACTTCTTGCAACAACAAAGCAAATAACGAAACTGAAAACACTGAAAGTCAATCTACTGAAACAGTAGAACAAGTTCAAGTGATCACAGATTCTACGGATCAAGTAGGTACGGACAGTATTAATCAAGTGGATCAAGATAAAGTTGATGCGGCTCATGGTCACACGCATTAGTATAATTTAACAGGCTGCTTCTCTTGCGAAAATTTCAGGAGAGAAGTAGTTTTTTAAAGAAAAATAAAATTATGAATTCAAAAAAAACAATATTTCTTGTTATACTTTTTTTTATCGGCATCACAGGCGTTTTTGCTCATGGTGTAGATGAAAATACGCAAACTTTTTTGTCAGGAAATGATGGCGTTGCTTTTGGCCCATTTCTCTATATTGGTGCAAAACACATGCTTACGGGTTACGATCATCTGCTTTTTTTAGTTGGTGTTATCTTTTTCCTTTATCGTCCGAAAGAAGTGCTACTTTATGTTAGTTTCTTTACATTTGGTCATAGCGCAACATTATTGTTTGGAGTTATGAGTACTATATCAATTAATTCGTATTTAATTGATGCCATTATCGCACTGTCAATAGTGTATAAAGGTTTTGATAATTTAGGTGGTTTCAAGAAATTTTTCGGAACGCAACCAAATACAAAAGCAGCTGTTTTGATTTTCGGATTATTTCATGGTTTCGGGCTTGCCAGCAAATTGCAAGATTTCAAATTTGAAAAAGAAGGATTGTTTACCAATCTGCTTGGATTCAATATTGGTGTCGAAATAGGTCAGTTCATAGCATTGACTTTTGTGCTAATCTTGATTACTTTATGGCGCAGACATTCCAGCTTTATGAAATTTTCAACAATAACAAATACGCTGCTTATGGCTGCTGGATTTGTATTAATAGGATATCAATTAACGGGTTATTTTACATCTTAAAAATTAAAAAATGTCAGAAATAAATCATCAAATAGTAAATAAAAAACAAATTATCAAAGCAGTTATCTTCGCGTTACTACTTTCTGTACTAATTTTAGTATGCGCAGTTTTACCTGCCGAATATGGAATGGATCCAATAGGAACAGGCAAACTGTTCGGGTTTAGTAAGCTTTATGTACCAGCGGATGCTGATGATGGCTTAGCTACAATAACAGGAAAAACATTCCCATTAATTAAAATGGAAAAAGCAGGTTCTGGACCTGAAGTAGAAAGACCAATCGAAGCAAATAATCCTGCACCTGAAAAACAATATGCAGAAAGAGAAGACACGGTTGAAGTAATCGTACCGGCAGGAAAAGGAATTGAATATAAAATTTATATGCTGAAATATGGCAAAATGAAATACGAATGGACGACTAATAAAGGAATTGTTTATTTTGATTTTCACGGGGAAGTAAAACAAGCTAAAGAAACGAATGACGTTTATTTTGAAAGTTACACGCTTGCCTATTCCAATAATATGGTTGGAACTTTTTATGCTCCGTATGAAGGAAAACACGGTTGGTTTTTCAGAAATAATGAAAAGACAGCCATTACAGTTACAATAAAATTAAAAGGTCAGTATTCAATATAAGTAGTGAACATTCCTTAATATAACAAATTATGCTAAATAAAATTATTGAGTTTTCAATCAAAAACAAACTCATTATTGGACTGTTTATTTTAGCTCTCATCGGATATGGGAGTTATCAATTTACTAAATTACCAATTGATGCCGTTCCTGATATTACAGATAATCAAGTCCAGGTAATTACTTCAGCGCCATCACTGGGTGCGACCGATATTGAAAGACTGATTACTTTTCCAATAGAACAAGCCAATAGTAATATTCCTGGACTGAAAGAAATTCGTAGTTTTTCTCGTTTTGGTTTATCAGTGGTTACCATTGTTTTTAATGATGCAACCGATGTGTACTGGGCAAGACAGCAAGTAACAGAACGATTAAGTGCTGTTAAAGACCAAATTCCCACCGGTATTGGAGATCCAGTTCTTGCACCGGTGACAACAGGACTAGGCGAAATTTATCAATATGCGGTACGAACCAAACCCGGTTATGAAAAAAAATACGATATCACGGAGTTAAGAACCATTCAAGATTGGATTGTTCGCCGGCAGTTATTGAGCGTTGAAGGTGTGGCGGAAGTGAGCAGTTTTGGTGGAAAATTGAAACAATTTGAAATAGCCGTTGACCCAAATAAATTGCAATCCTATAATATCACTATTACAGATGTTTTCACTGCTTTAGAAAAAAACAATCAAAATACGGGTGGTGCTTACATTGAAAAAGGGCCTAAAGTTTTATACATCCGCAGTGAGGGATTAATTAATACTATCGAAAACATAAAAGATATTGCTATTAAAAACACTAATAGCGGTAGTCCTTTGTTTATTCGTGATGTAGCTGAAGTTCGCATTGGTAGTGCTATCCGTTACGGAGCAATGACATTTCACAAAAAAGAGGTTCAATCTGGTGAAGTTTCGGGTGCAGTAGTAATGATGTTAAAAGGAGCCAACAGTAATGTGGTTATTAAAAACATTAAGGATCGTATTGCACAAATTGAAAAAACATTACCCGAAGGTGTTATACTAGAACCTTTTCTAGACCGCACCAAAATGGTAAATAATTCTATTTCGACGGTCGAAAAAAATTTATTAGAAGGTGCATTAATAGTTCTCTTTGTTCTTATTTTCTTTTTAGGAAACATACGAGCAGGATTAATTGTGGCGTCAGTTATTCCTTTGGCAATGTTAATAGCAGTCATATTAATGAACATATTTGGGGTGAGCGGTAATTTGATGAGTTTAGGGGCATTAGATTTTGGATTGATTGTAGATGGTGCTGTTATTATTGTTGAAGCGTGTTTGTTTAGTTTGCACAGCAGGAAAACTGCTCAAATTTCACAACAAGAAATGGACAGCACCGTACTAAAAACGTCAATAAAAATGCGTAATGTTTCCGTTTTTGGGGAATTGATTATATTGATCGTGTACATTCCCATTTTTACGTTGCGCGGTATTGAAGGGAAAATGTTTTTACCAATGGCACAAACCATTGCATTTGCTCTGTTTGGTGCTTTTATATTGTCGTTGACGTATGTTCCGATGATGACCGCTCTATTTTTAAATAAAAATATATCCCACAAAAAAACTTTTTCAGATATAATGATGGAAAAATTAGAAAATTTCTATCAACCCATTTTGAACAAAGCATTGGGAATTCCAAAAACAATTATTGCTGTAACATTAGGATTGTTTGTTTTAGCGCTGATTACACTTTCGTTTATGGGTGGTGAATTTATGCCCTCGTTAGAAGAAGGAGATTTTGCAGTAGAAACTAGGGTTTTGCCGGGAAGTAATTTGCAAACTTCAATGACAGCTATTTCACAAGGTGCAAAAATATTAATAGAAAAATTTCCCGAAGTGGAGAAAATTGTAGGCAAAACAGGAAGTAGCGAAGTGCCTACCGATCCAATGCCAATTGATGCAAGCGATATGATGATCATTTTAAAGAACAAAAGTGAATGGACTTCTGCCACAACTTTTGACGAATTATCAACAAAAATGGCCAAGGAATTGGAAGCTGTTCCTGGAGTTTCCTTTGGTTTTCAATATCCGGTTCAAATGCGTTTTAATGAATTGATGACTGGTGCTAGGCAAGATGTGGTCTGTAAAATATTTGGAGAAAACTTAGATACGTTGGCGTTATACGCCAATAAATTAGGTAAAATTGTAAATACAGTTGAAGGAACTTCAGATCTTTATGTAGAAACCGTTACCGGAATGCCACAAGTAGTAATTGACTACAACAGAGCTTCCATTGCACAATACGGATTAAACATTCAGGATATTAATCGAGTTGTAAATACCGCATTTGCAGGACAAAGCACAGGGGTTGTTTATGAAGGTGAAAAACGATTTGATTTAGTAGTTCGCTTAGAAGGCGAAAAACGTCAGGATTTGGCAGATGTTCAAAATTTATTAATTCCAACGGCAACTGGTTTGCAAATTCCTTTATCTCAATTAGCTAAAGTTGAAATTATCGAAGGACCGAATCAAATACAAAGGGAAGATGCCAAACGTAGAATTGTAGTTGGATTTAATGTACGAGGCCGTGATGTACAAAGTATTGTAAAAGAACTGCAAGGTAAAGTCGAAGCTCAAATAAAATTTCCTGCGGGTTACTATCCTACGTATGGCGGTGCTTTTGAAAACTTAAACGAAGCCAAAAATCGTTTGATGATTGCGGTTCCAGTTTCATTACTATTAATATTTATTTTGCTCTATTTTGCGTTCAATTCCGTAAGACAAGGACTGTTGATTTATTCGGCAATTCCACTATCGGCAATTGGAGGTATTTTCTTTTTAGCATTGCGAGGAATGCCGTTTAGTATCAGTGCCGGAGTTGGTTTTATAGCCTTATTTGGTGTAGCGGTTCTGAATGGATTGGTGTTAATTGCAGAATTCAACAGCATTCGAAAATCGGGGGAAACCGATTTAAAAGCGATTGTTTTGCAAGGAACTAGAATACGATTACGCCCCGTTTTAATGACTGCATTTGTAGCATCATTAGGTTTTTTACCCATGGCATTGAGCAATGGTTCTGGTGCAGAAGTACAAAAACCATTGGCAACTGTTGTCATCGGAGGTCTGTTGGTTGCAACATTTTTAACTCTATTTGTTTTACCAATTTTATATATCATGTTTGAAAAAGGAATTAAATTACAACCCAAAAAGATAAAATCAATTACGACTATCCTGGTATTGGGATTGTTCTTTTCTTTCCAAAGTGCCAATGCTCAGGAAAGAATTTCAATAGAGCGCGCGATTGAAACAGCTCTTTTAAACAATATCAAAATTAAAAATGAAAAACTGAATTCAGAGTACTTGCAAAAAATGGAAAACACAGGTTATGATATTTCCAACACGGGTATTATAGGTGAATATGGTCAGTTTAACAGCATTGTAAATGATGTGAAAATTGGTGTTTCGCAAAGCATAAAATTCCCAACCGTTTATAAAAGACAGAAACAACTTTTAATAGAAGAAGCCAAAAAAGGACAATGGAACGAAGCTTTGCAAAGAAAGCAATTGACCAGACAGGTAACAATCGTGTTTTACGAAATGTTGTATTTAAAAGAAAAGGAAAAGCTGTTGCTAAAAAGCGATAGTATATATTCTGATTTTTTAAGGATCTCAACACTTCGTTTTGTTAAAGGCGAAAGCAATATATTAGAAAAAGCAACCGCTGAAAACCAATCTGGACAAATAAAAATTCAACTTTTGGAATTACAAAGTGATTACAAAATAATTCAATCACAATTCAAGTATTTACTTAATACGGATAAAGACTTTGTCCCAGTTTCAAATAAATTTAAAATGGATTTCATCAAAAATTCAGATACAAATGCTATTAGCAATCAACCCAGTGTGAAATTATTTGAGCAAGAAGTGAATAGCAGTAAAGCAGAAGTTTCACTTGAAAAATCTAAAAAATTACCGGAATTAATTGGTGGTGTTTATTACCAGACTTTCAAAACAAATACTGTATTTCAAGACAGTAATAATGGTGTTTACGGACAATTAGGAGTGGCGCTTCCATTATTTAATACAGCAATAAATAACAGGAAAAAGGCTTTAGAGATAAATACGCAAATAGCCGAAAATAATTTAAATAATGAAAAACTAAAACTGGAAAGCAAGAATCAGGAATTAGTCCAGGAATATAAAAAACACAAAGAAACTATCGCCTATTACGAGAGTCAAGCTTTAAAAAATGTTGATTTAGTAACTAAAGCTGCTAATGATAAATTTATCAATGGTGACATTAATTATATGGAATGGGTAATGCTTATTAATCAAGGTACCGAAATTCAAAGCAGATACATCGAAGCAGTTAAAAAATTAAACACCGCTGTTATTGAAATCAATGCTTTAACTAATTAAAATAGTTTAATTATGAAAGGAGCATGATCGTAATTGGAGTCGCAAGCGCCAATGATGATATGCGAATTACATATGACTGGACTTGCTAACTTTACCCGCATAAAAAGTTAAGAATAAAAACCTTAATTTTAAATTATGAAAAAGAATCGAAAATTCACAAATACCAAAATAAAAATACTATCATGATTAAAAATACAATTATTACAATATTGGCAATAGTATTCCTTTCTTCTTGTGGAAACAAGAAAACGGAAAGCGAAACCGAAGCTAATCCAACTATCGAAAACACGACAACTCTTACCGATGCACAAATAAAAAATGCAGGTATTGAAACTGGAAAAATCACACAAAAACAAATTTCATCTACCTTAAAATTAAATGGTAAAATAGATGTGCCGCCTCAAAGCTTAGTTTCCATTAGTGTTCCAATGGGCGGTTATTTAAAACACACCAAATTGTTAGAAGGAATGCATGTTACCAAAGGGCAGGTTTTGTGCGTTGTAGAAGACCAACAATACATTCAACTGCAGGAAGATTACCTTTTGGCGAAAGCAAAAATTGGGTATGCAAAAGCCGAATTTGAAAGGCAAAAAGAACTCAACCAAAGCAAAGCCAGCAGCGATAAAGTGTATCAACAAGCACAATCAGAATACAACTCACTATTTGTAATGGTACAATCGTATGGCGAGAAATTAAAATTTGCAGGGATAAATCCGAATAATGTTTCAACAAAAAACATTTCAAAAAGCATCAATGTATACTCGCCAATAAGTGGTTATGTAGCTAAGGTCAATGTAAATATTGGCAAGTATGTAAACCCGAGCGATGTTTTATTCGAGATTGTAAATCCATCGGATATTCATTTGGCCTTAACCGTATTTGAAAAAGACATCAATAAATTGGCTATTGGTCAATCGGTATTGGCTTATACTAATACCAATCCCGAGAAAAAATATCCTTGCCAAATTATTTTGATAGGTAAAGATTTTTCAGAAAACCACAGCACTGAAATACACTGCCATTTTATAAATTATGATAAAACACTTTTACCGGGCATGTATATGAATGCCGAAATAGAATTAAAAAGTCAGCAATCAAATGTACTGCCATCTGATGCTATTGTAAATTATGAAAACAAGAATTATATTTTTGTTGCCAAACAAAACAAACAATTTGAAATGAAAGAAGTCACAATAGGAGCTACAGAAAATGAATTCACTGAAATTCTTTCAGACGATTTAAAAGACGAAAGAATTGTTATCAAAGGAGCTTATGCACTTTTAATGAAAATGAAAAATGTAGAAGAATAAAAAACATAAATTTACAGTAATGACAGAAAATAATTTTTAAAATCAACCACGCTGTCTGATGTAGCTGCATTAGTTGTCAGAATTTTATAAGTGAATAACTCAGTTAAATTTAGAAAAAACAATTTAATACCTAAATTCAAATTTCATTCAAAATTGAATTGTTAATTTGCAATATGAAAATTCTAATCATCGAAGACGAAATCGATATTGCGAACAGCATAAAAAGTTATCTAAAAACAAATGATATTCATTGCGAAACCGCAAGCACGTATCAAACGGCTTTAGACAAAATTATTATGTATGATTATGATTGTATTTTAGTAGATCTAATGCTTCCGGGTGGTGATGGATTTAGCATTTTGAAGAAATTGAAAATACTAAACAAATCAGAGGGGATTATTATAATTTCGGCTAAAGAAACGTTAGAGACCAAAATCGAGGGATTCAATCTTGGAGCAGATGATTATTTGACGAAACCCTTTCATCTTTCAGAGTTGTTGGTCAGAATTCAGGCCTTGGTTAGAAGAAAAAAATACGACGGAAACAATAAAATTGAATTCAATGAAATAGAAATTGATACTTTAGCAAAATCGGTAAAAATTGGAGAGAAGAAAATAGAATGCACCAAGAAAGAAATTGATTTATTATTGTTTTTAATTGGAAATAAAAACAAGGTTTTGTCTAAAAGTGCCATAGCTGAACACCTTTCAGGTGATATGGCGGACATGCTGGACAATCATGATTTTGTTTATGCCCACATCAAGAATTTGAAAAAAAAGCTAAACGATGCCGGAAGCAATGATTACATAAAATCAGTTTACGGAATTGGTTACAAATGGAACAATGAATAAAAAATTATTACATACTACTCTAAAATATTATGTTTTATTTTCTTTAATAGTGATGCTTTCAGCAGCGCCATTATTCTTTTATATAACTCAATTACTGTATCTACATGAAACAGATGAAGCCTTGCTACTTCAAAAAGAGGAATTCGAGTTATTGTATGCGCCGCAATTACAAGACAAGGATGTTGCAGTTTGGAATAAATGGAATAGGGATATAAAAATAGAGAAAGTTCAGAAAATAATTTCTAGAGACACACTATTCAGCAATAGTTATTATAATAATTTGGATAAAGAAAACGAACCCTATCGGGTGCTCAATGCTCCAGTTACAATTAATAATAAACACTACCTTTTTTCTGCCAGAATAAACCTAGTTGACAATAAGGATTTTATTGTCAGTATTTTAATGGTGTTTACCATCATTATTTTAATTCTTTTATTTGGATTATTTATCATTACTAAAAGGCTATCTCTTAGGCTTTGGAAACCATTTTATGACACTCTCGAGCAAATTGAGAAATTTGAAATCGATAAAAGTTCCCATCCAAAATTAGTTGTAAATACTATTGAGGAATTCAATCGACTCAATCAGGCAATAAATAAATTGATTGAAAAAAACACACGCATTTATAAAAGCCAAAAAGAATTTATTGAGAACGCGGCACACGAATTGCAAACACCAATTGCTATTTTTAAAGGAAAATTGGAAACATTATTGCAAAGAGACGATGTGTCGGAAGAACAATTTGAAATACTGGATAAATTAAATGATACAACAACAAGGCTAAACCGATTAAATAAAAACCTGTTGCTTTTATCAAAAATAGAAAACAAACAATATAACATTCCTGAAGAGGTTCTTTTGAATGAGGTTATCACAAATCAATTAGATTTTTTTATAGAACAGGCATTAGCAAAAAATATTAAGATAAATACTGCTTTAGAATCGAATACATTTGTTAAAACGAATCTGTTTTTATCTGAAGTTTTGATCAGTAATTTGTTTCTGAATGCAATTAATCATAATGTTGCTAATGGAAGCATCAATGTTGTATTGCATAAGAATGCTTTAGTTTTTTCCAATACGGGTATATTAAAATCGCTCGAAACAGATAAATTATTTGAACGTTTTTCTAAAGTAAATCCATCCTCGAAAGGGAACGGTTTGGGTTTATCAATAATTAATAAAATTGTAGAGAACAACAATTGGGAAGTTATTTATAGTTACAAAGATAAGTTACACATTTTCGAAATTCAATTCTAAAATTCAATATTTCTTCAAACTCCAATCGCAATTTTGTCGTTTAAATAAAGAATAAAAATTAAGATATGCCAATAAAAACAATATTATTAGTATCATTTCTAATACTATCAATTTCAGATTTATTAGGACAAAACAAAGCGGTCACACTATCCGGAATTACAAAAGATAAAACATCAAAAGAGACTTTGCTTTATGTAAATGTACTCTTGAAAAACACAAAGGATAACGTTTTGATTACGGGAACTGTTACCAATGAAGAGGGTAGGTTTTCATTTTCGAATGTAGTTCCTGGAAATTACTTTCTAGAGTTTACACTTGATGGATACAAAACAAAAAACCAACCTATTTATGTAGGTTCACTTTCTGAATTTCTAGATGAGGGAAGCATTGAATTGGAAGATAATGCTACTATTTTAAATGAAGTTGTGGTCGTTTCAAAGGAAGAACTTATTAATCAGAAAATGGACAAAAAAACCTTCTCCGTGGCAGATAATATCAGTCAGAGTGGTGGTTCTGTTTTACAAACAATGCAAAATTTGCCTGGTGTTTCCGTGCAAGACGGGAAAGTACAAATTAGAGGCAATGATAAAGTCACCGTTTTAATTGACGGAAAACAAACCGCATTAACAGGGTTTGGAAACCAATCGGGCTTAGATAATATACCCGCATCTGCGATAGAAAAAATTGAAATCATTAACAATCCTTCTGCAAAATACGATGCCAACGGAAACGCTGGAATTATCAATATTATTTACAAGAAAAACAAAAAAGAGGGATTCAACGGAAAAGTGGGTTTTACCTCTGGATTGGGTGCGCTGTGGGAAAGAAAAGAAAATTTACCAACTATTCGTCCGCAATACTCATTAACACCAAAAATTAATCCGACGTTATCACTTAATTATCGTAAAAACAAAATCAATGCTTTTTTTCAGGGTGATTATCTTTATACAGAAACACTCAATAAAAATGAGTTTGTAACGCGAACCTACACTGATGGAACTATTATTAATCAACAAACCAAAAGAAATCGGAATACGCACTTTACTACTTTAAAAACTGGAATTGACTGGAATATTAATGTCCGAAATTCATTAACCGTTTCTGGTCTGTTTGGAACCGAAAAAATCATTGACAATGGAGATCAGCCCTTTTTTAATGAAAATTATTCGGAACGATTGCGACTTTGGCAATTTTTGGAAGATGAATTAAAAACCACCGCTATGGCTACTGCGGCATACCAGCACAAGTTTAAAGAAGCAGGACGGTTATTAAATATTGGTTTAAATTATACTTTTCACAGAGAGGATGAAAAATATTTTTTTGACAATATTTTGCCAACCTACACCGGAAAAGATGCTTTCAAATTGTTATCAGAGGAGAAAGTAGCCGACTTTAATATTGATTATATCAAACCCTTAAAATACGGAAGATTTGAAACCGGTTTTAAATTCAGAAAAAGGGATATTCCAACTAATATGCAGTTCTTTCCCGGCGCAAATTCTCCCATAGATAGCGGTGCTGGCGGTCAAGCAACTTACAAAGAAATTATTCCGGCCGTGTACGGAAATTATATTTTTGAAAACAATAAAATTGAGGCAGAACTGGGTTTGCGAGTAGAATATGTCGATTTGCAATACAATATCAATCCAGATCATAATACCTATAAAAGTGACGGGTACAACTATACCCAACCTTTTCCAAATGTGCGATTGGCATACAAAATTGATGACAGCAATAAAATATCATTATTTTACAATCGTAGAGTAGACAGGCCAAATGAAGTCGATATTAGAATATTTCCAAAATACGATGATGCAGAAATAATAAAGGTTGGGAATCCTGCACTTCGTCCGCAGTTCACCAATTTGTTAGAACTGGGTTATAAAACGAACTTAAAAAAAGGATATTTCTATTCGGCAGTGTACCACCGTTTTGCAAATGCTACCATTACTCGAATAGCATCGACAGTTCCAGATAGCAATTTAATCTATGCTATTTTCCAAAATGCAAATAAAAGTTTCAATACAGGGATTGAAATGATCTTTTCACAAGAGATTGCAAAATGGTACTCGTTTAACTTCAACTTAATTGCGTATCACAATCAAATTAATGCTTTTGCTGTTGAAAATAAATATCCAATTCCCAATACTTTTTCGGCAGAGAAGCAAGACATTTTTTCTGGAAATATTAAATGGAACAATATCTTGCACTTATCCAAAAAAGTGGATGCTCAAGTAACCGCTATATATTTGGCGCCAGATATTATTCCGCAAGGAAAAATTGCTTCTCGATTTTCAATTGATTTAGGGATTAAAAAATCAGTCCAAAATGGCAAAGGAGAATTCTTTCTAAATGCAACCGACATTTTAAATACATTAGTAATCAGGAAACAAATTCAAGGTCTGAATTTTAATTATAACAGCACTGACTATAATGAAACACAGGTAGTTCGATTAGGTTATAATTATAAATTTTAACTCAAATAAGAAAATTACCGGAAATCCCGATTGTATTTTAGATAATGAGAATTTGTGCAACTACTTTAGAGAAACAGCTGAAAACTTACTTTTAATGGCATTAAATATTGGTTATGCGTTGGCTAACTAATTTTTGCTGTTAAGCCGTTAAAATGGTAAGTCAATAGATTCTGGATTAATAAAATCTTTGGTATACGGATTTTCAAGAAAGCTAAGTGGCGGCATTTGAAATTTAAGAATATCCTCTTTTTCAATACCGTAAACCTGCCAATAATTGGATAGCAATTGGGCATATATATCCTCATCCCAAAATCCGAAATGAGGTTGCTTACCAGCCGTTTCAACTTCTATAGCAATCCCATTGTCTTGGTTTTCAATTTTGTATTCAGGTTTGTACTGTAATATATAATCTGAATAATGAAACCTAGCGTACAACTCTTCAAACTGGATGGGATGTAAAACATGACCTTCCATTTTATCGAGAATCTCTTTTTGCTTCTCCCCAATTACGCCGTTATCTTGTAAACATGCAATAAAACCAAATTCATTGACTCCAAATGAGAACATTAAATTAACTGCATCGTTGCGATAGCTAAAAATATCGGCAGAATATTTAAGTGGAAATACGGCGATGCTCCATGGTTTTTTTCCAACGAAGGAAATCGGTTCTATTAAGGATTGTAGCATTAAATGGAAGTAACCAAAGCGTTTCCTGAGAGTGACGGAAATCTCAAAATCTTCACCTTGCCTTAGCAGCCTGTCTCTTTCATAAAGCATTTCGTAGTATAGCATACCATAGACCATTCTGCCTGTCCATTGAAAAAGCAACTCTTGATCGAGTGACGCCATGCTTTCAAAACCTTTTTTATACGCAGCCTCAACTTTTACATCCAGCTCCTCAAAAGCTGTTTTCACTTCGGAAGAACACGGTAATTTAAGATCTGAATAATTATAAGATTTGGTTTTATCCATCATCTCAATTCTTTCATTACCTAATTTAAAATGATCCATCAGCCATACTGGAAAAACGGTCATGTTTTCATTTGTCAAAGCTCCTGAAAGAAAGCAAAAATGTTCGTCAAAATTCAAATCCTTAAAAGGATTAAAAAGCGTATGTGTCATCAATATTCAGAAATATTAAGTTTTAATTTTTTTCCAAATGTAGCCATAAATTATTATTTTCTTTGCCTAATTTATATAGAATGAAAAATCTCAAATTTTGGACAGTACCGTAAAACCTTCGTTTAAATGCAGATTTTAACAATGTTGATTATTACGACCCAGAGTTTTCAGCCCAGCTTTTCCTAAAATAGGTAAGGCTGCAATATATCCATTTTAAAATCCAAATCCCACTCCTCTATATATATAGTTTATACCAAAAAATGGATGAATATTCAAATAAAGTAGCTATTCTTATGTTGCCTAAAAAACCAAATAAACTCATATTTATAGTCACGTAATATTATTATACTTTTTAGTGTAAATTAATTTATACTTTTTAGTACATAATAAATAACTTCGTTTATCTTTGCAGAGAAGATTTAAATTTAATAGCTAAAATCATGAGCAAAGAAGCGTCCACAGAAACTCTTGAAGATTACACCAAGAGTGATTACAAATATGGATTTACCAGTAATATTGATACTGAACTTATTCCAAAAGGTTTAAATGAAGATACTATTCGATTAATATCTTTTAAAAAAGAGGAGCCGCAATGGCTACTTGACTGGCGTTTAGAAGCATTTAGGCATTGGGAGACCCTGACAGAACCCAAATGGCCGAATGTGAAATATCCACCAGTAAATTATCAGGACATCATTTATTATGCTGCTCCAAAACAAAAAAAAATACTCAACAGCTTGGATGAAGCAGATCCTGAATTATTGAAAACGTTTGAGAAATTAGGTATTTCAATAGGAGAACAAAAACGATTAACTGGTGTTGCCGTTGATATCGTAATTGACAGTGTATCTGTGATAACTACCTTCAAAGAAGAATTATCCAAATTAGGAATTATCTTTTGCTCGTTTGGTGATGCCGTAAAAGAACATCCTGAACTAATAAAAAAATATTTAGGAATGGTTGTTCCTTCTACTGATAATTTTTATGCTGCACTTAATTCCGCCGTGTTCACAGATGGTTCGTTTTGTTACATTCCAAAAGGGGTTAGGTGTCCGATGGAACTTTCAACTTACTTCCGTATCAATGCCGAGGGATCAGGCCAATTTGAAAGAACATTAATTGTGGCCGAAGCAGGCAGTTATGTTAGCTATTTGGAAGGATGCACTGCTCCTACAAGAGATGAAAATCAATTGCATGCTGCAGTGGTTGAACTCATAGCGTTTGACGATGCTCAAATCAAATATTCCACTATCCAAAACTGGTATCCGGGAGATAAAGACGGAAAAGGAGGCATTTATAACTTCGTAACTAAAAGAGGATTGTGCGCAGGTGTAAGGTCAAAAATCAGTTGGACACAAGTAGAAGCAGGTTCTTCCATTACTTGGAAATATCCAAGTTGCATTTTAAAAGGTGACTATTCAACGGGTGAGTTTTATTCTGTTGCAGTTACAAATAATTTACAACAAGCGGATACAGGAACTAAGATGTGGCATATTGGTAAAAACACCAGCAGTACTATTATTTCCAAAGGTATCTCAGCAGGTCAAAGCAATAACTCGTACAGAGGTTTGGTTAAAGTAGGAAAAAATGCGGAAAATGCCAAGAATTTTTCACAATGTGATTCCTTATTAATGGGAGATAAATGTGGTGCGCATACTTTCCCTTATCTCGAAATTGACAATGATACAGCTCAAATTGAACACGAAGCCACAACTTCTAAAGTAGGTGAAGATCAACTTTATTACTGTATGCAAAGAGGATTAAAAATGGAGGATGCCATTAATCTTATTGTTAATGGGTATTGCAAGGATGTGTTTAAAGAATTACCAATGGAATTTGCAGTGGAAGCACAAAAATTGCTTGCTGTAAGTTTAGAAGGTAGTGTTGGATAAAATAATTAAATAAAAAAACAGAACTCATGTTAATAATAAAAAATTTACACGCAGAAATTGAAGGAAAAAAAATATTGAATGGTATTAACCTTCAAATAAATGCTGGCGAAGTACACGCTATAATGGGACCAAACGGTGGTGGTAAAAGTACGCTGGCACACGTTTTAGCAGGTCGAGAAGGGTATGAAATCACTGAGGGTAGTATTACCTATATGGGGAAAGACCTCCTCGAATTATCAGTAGATGAACGTGCCAAGGAAGGTATATTTCAGGCATTTCAATACCCGATAGAAATACCGGGTGTAAGCACTGCAAACTTTCTTAAACATACCATTAATGCTGTTAGAAAACATCAAGAAAAGACGGATTTGAGTGCAACCGAAATGCTAAAATATATTAAAGAGAAGGCAAAAATGGTGGAGATGGAAGATGGTTTTTTAAGCCGTTCTCTAAATCAGGGATTTTCGGGCGGAGAAAAAAAGCGCAATGAAATTTTACAAATGGCTGTTTTAGAACCAAGACTTGCCGTGTTGGATGAAACTGATTCAGGGCTTGATATTGATGCGCTTAAAATAGTTGCCAATGGTGTTAATCAACTAAAAACAAAGGACAATGCTTTTATAGTAATTACACACTACCAACGTTTACTCGATTACATTATCCCTGATTTTGTGCATGTGTTATACAATGGACAAATCGTTAAATCGGGCGACAAAAATTTAGCATTACAGCTGGAAGAAAAGGGATACGACTGGATTAAAGAAGAAGTAGCAACATTAACAATATCTTAAAAAGATAAGCATGAAAATTCAAAATACACCAGATAAAAATGATAACAGGGGAAAGTTTATTGAACTATTCCGTCTTTATGAAAATTCATTAAATGGACAGAAAAATAATGTAATGCATAGTCTCCAGAAAGTTGCTATTCAACGATTTGGCAATAACGTAGATTTTCCAACCAGAAGAAATGAGGATTGGAAATATACCAATGTTGCCGAGTTACTTCAGCCAACATACCAGCAGCCAAAACTGGTTGACATTACAACAGAAGATATTAAGCCTTTTCTTTTTGAAGGGTTGGATGCATACCTGCTAGTTTTTGTGAACGGTAAATACAATAAATTACTTTCATCAAAAGATGAATTATCGCAAAAAATCATAGTGCAGGATATTCCTTCTAGTTTGAGAGAAGATAGGCTTACAAAAGAAACGGTTTCTGAATACCTGTCGAAATGGGCAATTAAAGAAATGAATTCCTTCGTTGTATTAAATACTGCCTTCGCTCACAATGGAATTTATATTTATGTGCCTGATGGATTAGTGCTGGATCGCCCTGTTCATATACTAAATATAGCACATACAGAAGAAGAGCCAACAGTTATCAGTCCGCAAAAAATAATCGTAGCCGGAGAAAATAGTAAATTAACGGTTATTGAAACGTATCATCATCTCACTAATTCCCAACAAACGTATTTCACGAATACGGTTACACAGTTGGTTCTAAAAAGAAATGCGATTGTTGATCATTATAGAATTCAAGATGAAGGTGAGAATGCATTTTTTATCAATAATACAGAAGTTGAGCAGATGCGTGATAGTACCTACAGCTCTTATGTAGTTGATTTGGGCGGAAAATTAGTAAGGAACAACCTAAGCTCCATTTTAAAGGATAGTGGAACAATGACTAATTTTTATGGACTTTATGTTGGTATAAATAAGCAGCATATAGACAACCAAACTTTTATAGACCATGCGTGTCCGAATTGTAACAGCAACGAATTGTACAAAGGAATTCTTGCAGATAAAGCTAAAGGAGTATTTAATGGTAAAATAATAGTACGACCCGATGCTCAAAAAACAAATGCTTTTCAGAAAAACCATAGCCTTGTATTATCAAAAACCGCCTCGATGAATAGCAAACCCCAGTTGGAAATTTTTGCGGATGATGTTAAATGCAGTCACGGGGCAACCATTGGACAATTAAATAAAGAGGCATTATATTATATGCGTTCCAGAGGCTTATCTGAAAAAGAAGCTATATCAGTTTTAAAACAAGCTTTTTTAACAGAAATAACGGAGTTAATTAAAATTGAACCTGTAAGGGGAAAAGTAGAACAGCTTCTTGTTGATAAATTTAAGCAATTTACGGAAACAAACAATTAACTATTAAATTGATAAATGACATGCCTGAAATAACTAAAGAGGATATTCTAAAAATACTGACTAACGTCGTTGAGCCTGACCTCAAGAGAAGTATTGTTGAATTAGGATTAGTGAATGATATTCATGTTGAAGGGAACATCATCAGCTTTATCGTTAAGATTAGCAGCCCTACTATGAATAGTAAAAAGATAGTAAAAGAGGCTTGTATGGATAGCCTTTTGCAAGCATTAGGTACGGATATTAAGGTGGATATAGATATGCAAGCCCTACCTGGTTTTAAGGATAGAGCTCCTGAACTTAGAACAATATTGCCTGGTGTTAAACATATTATTGCTATTGCCTCCGGGAAAGGTGGTGTAGGTAAATCTACCGTTTCCGCCAATCTTGCAGTGGGATTAAGCCAATTAGGTGCAAAAGTGGGCTTATTAGATGCCGATATTTATGGGCCATCAATGCCACTCATGTTTGACTTAGTGAATAGAAAGCCTGAAGTTTCAAATGATTCTGGTCGAAATCTAATAGAACCAATTGTATCTCATGGAGTAGGAGTTTTATCTATTGGTTTTTTTACGGAAGCATCGCAGGCACTTCCATGGCGTGGACCTATGGTTTCCAAAGCCCTTATTCAATTATTTCAGGATGCAGATTGGGGTAATTTAGATTATCTGCTTGTGGATCTTCCGCCAGGCACAGGTGATATTCATCTTACGCTGGTAGATAAAATTCCGCTTACAGGTGCTATTGTAGTTAGTACACCACAAGAAGTAGCTTTGGCTGATGCCAGAAAAGGTATCGATATGTTCAGGATGCCAATGGTTAATGTTCCGGTGCTTGGATTGGTTGAAAATATGGCATACTATATATCGGAAGGTAATCCTGATAAAAAAGAGTACATATTTGGAAAGGATGGTGCAAAAAAATTATCAGAAGAAATGAATGTTCCATTATTGGGTCAAATTCCTTTAATAACAAGAATACGGGAAGCAGGAGATGTTGGAGCGCCAGCAGCATTAAATGAAAATACGATTGAAAGCAAAATATTTAAAGACTTAGCCCTAAAAGTAATGGAATGCGTAAAAGACATTAAAGCTGTAAAGACTAACAACTAACAATTAAAAAATGGAAATAGCAGCTAAAATAGCATTGGAAATAAAAGTCATAGAGGTTCTAACAACCTGTTTCGACCCAGAAATACCTACCAATATTTATGATTTAGGATTGGTATATGGAATCAACATTGATGATGAAGCCAATGTGCATACCATAATGACACTAACCTCCCCTTCATGTCCGGTAGCGGGAACACTTCCTCCAGAAGTGGAAGAAAAGATTAGGAATATTCCTGGAGTTAGCAGCTCTAATGTAGAAGTAACTTGGGATCCCGCTTGGTCAAAAGACATGATGAGCGAGACGGCTAAATTTGAAACTGGAATGATGTAAATTAAACAATAACAAAATTAATCATTAAAAAAATGGAACAATCTAATTTAACCAAAATCACGCAACAACCCAGCTATGATGCCGTTTATGTTCAGCCCATGAGAGAGGAACTAACAGCTGTAGGTTGCAAAGAATTATTAACCCCTGAAGATGTAGATAAGGCATTAGACAGAAATGATGACAAAACGATACTTGTTGTAATCAACTCTGTATGCGGTTGTTCGGCAGGTAGTGGACGACCAGGAGTAATGATGGCGTTGCAAAACAGTAGTATCCCTGATGAGCTTTACACGCTGTTTGGCGGAATGGAAAAAGATGCAATTGACTGGTACAGGAATAAATATCTTGCAAATCATCACACCTCTTCACCCCACATTGCCCTTTTTAGAAATGGTGAGCCAGTTGCAATTTTTAAACGTTCCGATATTGACGGACATACAGCAGAAAGTATTGCCAGCCAATTGGTGACTATTTTTAACAACGAATGCAGTAATACAGGGCCGTCAATTTCTGCAAAAGATTTTGAAAATATTACTCAAGGCAAATACGGTTGTTATACTGATTTAGGTAAGGATAAAAACTAAATAGTTTGTGTCTATTTAGTTTGTGTTTATGGTTTATAATAAATTTGCAATAGTAAGCTACTTTTTTATTTGCGAACTTTGTCTGTAATAGTAAATTAAATACACAAACTAATTAAATAATACAATTATGAAAATAACAGCTCAGGTAGAATATGGATTAAGAATAATGGTAAGGATAACCCGTTGCACAGATGAGAAAGGACTAAGCATTCGTCAGCTAAGTGAAGCAGAAGGATTATCTATTAACTATGTTGCTAAATTAACCCGACTACTTCGCATAAAGGGATTAATTAACAGTACAAGAGGCCACATGGGTGGGTATGTACTCGCAAAACCTGCTGCCGCTATAACAGTAAATGACACATTAAAAGCTTTGAGCGGAAAGTTGTTCGATAAAAAATTCTGTGATAGTCATTCAGGAATAATGACCTTATGCACTAATTCTGTAGACTGCTCCATCCGATCATTATGGTCAATGATGCAGGCTACACTGGATAAATTACTAGATAAGGTAACTATGGCAGACATGATGAAAAATGAAAAAGATGTTTCCGGAGTGTTACAAAATATTATAGAAGGAAGCGCTAAATAAATTATTAAATTAAATCTTGATTACTAAAATTCATTACTATGGCAATAATGATAACAGAGGAGTGTATAAATTGTGGAGCATGCGAGCCTGAATGCCCCAATAATGCAATTTATGAAGGTGGTGATGAATGGAGATATGCAGACGGCACCGCACTCAAAGGCTTTTACACAGGACAAAATTCAGGTAATACCGTTGATGTTGATACTCCCAATACGCCTGTTTCTATGGATTTTTATTATATCGTAACTGATAAATGTACCGAGTGTGTCGGTTTTCATGATGAACCACAATGTGCCGCAGTTTGTCCGGTAGATTGCTGCGTAGATGATCCGGATTACAGAGAAACAATAGAAGAATTACTACACAAAAAAGAATTTATGCATCTTATATGATAACTGCACTTACAAAAATACAAATAGAAAAAACAGGTCAATTTAATGGACACGGAGGTGCTATTTACACATTAGAATTTGCTCATGAAGCTCATCTTTTTTACTCTGGCAGCAGTGATAACCTTGTAGTAGAATGGAATATGAAAGACCAGCAACAAAACAAAGTTGTTGCGAAATTACCTGCCAAAGCCATGGCATTGAAATATGTTCCCGATAGAAATATATTACTTATCGGTCAGTCATTAGGAGGTATTCATGTTATTGACTTAAAAGAAAATAAGGAAATAAAACTATTACAGCTTCATAAGGAATACATTTTTGATATCCAATATTTACCAGAAACAGAATGCTTTTGGGTTTTAGCTGGTGACGGTACACTTTCAGTTTGGTCAATCAATGATTTCTCATTGATAACAGCTCTAAAACTTTGTGATAAAAATATCCGTAGCATCGATTTTAATATTATTTTGAAAGAAGCAGCTATTGGATGCGGTGATGGTTCTATTCGAATTTTTGATTTTGAAACCTATGAAGAAAAGAAAATCCTTAAGGGGCATCTTGATGATTTTTCGGTAAATACAGTACGCTATCATCCAAACGGGAAATACCTTTTGTCTGGTTCTAGAGATGCCTATTTGAATGTATGGGATATTGAAAACGATTATGCGTTGATCCATCATATTCCTGCCCATAATTACGCTATTTACAGCATCGTTTTCAGTCCTGATAAAAAGTTTTTTGCTACGGGTAGCAGAGATAAAACAATTAAAATATGGGATGCAGAAAACTTTGAACTACCCTATCGAATAGATAAGTCTCAACACGGAGGCCATACCCATTCGGTAAATAAACTTTTATGGAGTGATTTTAATAATTATTTGATTTCAACCGGTGATGATAAAACTATCATGCTATGGGGAATTATAATACCAATGTAATAAAATAAAAAATTAATATTGGTTAAAATTTAGATTATGTCAGAAATAATTGAAGAAGAAAGTAAATATACTAAAAAGCCAGATTGGCTTCGTGTAAAACTACCCACAGGAAAAGAATATGCCGAAGTAAGACAAATAGTATCCGAACATAAACTACATACGATATGTGAAAGCGGCAGTTGTCCTAACATGGGTGAATGTTGGGGAAATGGAACGGCTACCTTTATGATATTGGGGAATACCTGTACAAGATCCTGCGGATTTTGTAATGTAAATACTGGTAAACCTCTGCCTGCTGATCCGGAGGAACCTAAGATGGTGGCCGAATCTATTCGCCTAATGAAGTTGAAACATGCCGTAATAACTTCGGTTGATAGAGATGACTTGAAAGATGGTGGTTCTATGATATGGGAAGAAACCGTAAATGAAGTAAGAAAAGCATGCCCGGGAATTACCATGGAAACGCTTATTGGGGATTTTCAGGGTAAATGGGAAAATCTCCAACGAATTATTAATGCGCATCCCGAAATAGTTTCACATAATCTTGAAACCGTACGCAGATTAACGAAAGAAGTTAGGGTACAGGCAAAGTATGACAGAAGCCTTGAGGTTCTCAAAAGATTAAAGGAAGCTGGGATGAAAACTAAATCAGGTATCATGTTGGGTTTAGGTGAAACAGAAGAAGAAATATATGAAACTATGGACGACTTGAGAAGCGTTGGTGTTGATATATTAACTATTGGCCAGTATATGCAGCCTACTAAAAACCATTTACTCGTTATAGAATTTATTAAGCCAGAAATATTTGCAAAGTATAAAGAAATAGGTATGAACAAGGGTTTTCGTTTTGTTGAAAGCGGACCATTAATAAGATCATCTTATCATGCAGAAAGACACTTGTTTTAATAAATAAAATAGATTTAATATTTACGCTCACAAAAATAATTATGACTAAAACAAAAATTACAGTAAACAATAATGGTTCCCTGAGAATAGAAAATGACTTTGAGATTGTAGATAAAAATGGGAATGTATATGATTTAGCAGGACGAGAGATGCTTTCACTTTGCCGTTGTGGTCTTTCTAAAAATAAACCTTTTTGTGATGGTGCTCATAACGGACACTTTGAACATGAGGCTGTTGCATTTGGATTGCCTCCAAAAAAATAATATATTAAACAAACATCATGTTCGACGTTGCTATTAATTTGATAATTCTTTCCAAAAACTTCCTGCATTTTTGCATGAACATGTTGCGCTTACCCCATTAAAAGATCCTACTCTTATTCATGTAATGGTGTTAAAAAAAGAACTTGGTCTTGATTCACTTAGTGATTCCATTTTACAAAAATGGTTAAATGGCTAAATCAAGATTAGTAATGAGCAGAGAATTGCTACCCGTTATACCGGTCATCAATTTGGGAGCTTTGCCGGACAGTTAGGCGATGGCAGGGCAATTTCCTAGTGCGAAATTTTAACTTCTGATGGAAAGCGATGGGAAATACAAACTAAAGGATCAGGCAAAACTTCTTTTTCCAGAATGGGAGATGGCAAAGCCGTAATTCGTTCATCAGTCAGAGAATATCTTTGCTCAGAAACCATGTACGGTTTAGGAATTCCTGCCTCAAGAGTGATACTATGGCTTTCACTTTATGACCAAAGATTGAAAAGAGAATTATCTGACGAAATGAAACGCCAGATGGAAATGAAACGCGTAAATCCAAAGTATGTATTAAGAAATTATATTGCTCAGGAAATAATTGAGGAGGTAGAAAAAGGAGGGAATGAAAAATTAAAAAAATGGTTAGAAATTTTGTATTCGCCATTTGCCGAACATCCAGAATATGAATCGTATTCAAAACCAACGCCTACAGAAAAGAAAATTATAGTGTTTCCTGTTCATCTTAAGTTCTTGCAAAAAAATAAAATAGTGTAAAATAATTTAAAACATAAAAACATGTCAGAACATAAAGTTTATTTAAACTGGAAAAACAAAGGAGATAATATACCCGATAAAACAATAATTAATGCAATGCACCACCGTGCTCACCGGGAATGTTTTATAGCCAATTCGGTTTTAACAGAGATAATTGTTGAGCCGGTTTATTAAAGTAATTGAGTAAGAGTGAATTAATTTTTAGATAAAAAAATTAAAGTTTAATATGTTCAGCAAAGGAACAAAATATTATAGATTGACAAATATGAATTTATACAATAGCTATGGATACTACTACAAAACACAAAAATGATGTACCATCCCTAATCAGTGGATATAGTCAATTAAATATATATGATTGGCTTGCCGATATACCATTGCCACCCAATCAACAAACATTCAACATTGTTGAAGTAAAATTTAAAGGAGGGCGTAAAGATTTTTATTTGAAGCCTGAAAATATATCTCTTAAACAAACAGATATAGTAGTTGTTGAAACCATTGGAGGACACGATACAGGTCATGTTTCATTAACAGGAGAACTGGTTAGGTTGCAATTAAAAAAACACAATATCCAGACGGAAGAAGTCATTAAAAAAATCTATAGAAAGGCAACATCAGCGGATATTGAAAAATGGAAAACAGCGAAGGGTTTGGAATCTGAAACGATGTATAAAGCCCGAATTTTAGCTAAAGATTTGGACTTGAAGATGAAAATATGTGATGTTGATTATCAAGGGGATAAGTCAAGTGCCACCTTCTATTATACCGCTGAAGGACGGGTAGATTTCCGGGAACTAATTCTGGTAATGGCTACAGCGTTTCATATCAAAATAGTAATGCGTCAGATTAGCCTGTTCGAGGAAGCCGCCCGTTTAGGTGGTATCGGTACTTGTGGAAGAGAGTTTTGTCATACTGCCTGGTTAACAGATTTTAATACTAGGGCTACATTATACGGCAGGAATAAAGATAAACAATGGACTGAATTCAAATGTTGCTTAATAGAAGATCGAGAAAACAACAAATCTTCTTTGAAGGATAATGATCTCAATAGAATTAAAACGCTTAAAGGTATCGCCAGCCGTCAAAAAACAGATATTGAAAAAAATATAATGTGGTTTAGTTACCCGAATGAAGATGATTTAATACCTATAAAAATCTCAAGGGTTAAAGAAATTCAAACACTAATTAAAGAAGGCATGATTCTGAAAGATTTAAAGGAAGAGATAGAAATCATAATTGAGGAACCGGCTATTGATAACTTCTTGGGTTATGTAAATGTTGTAGGTCAAGATAGTCTAACAAGATTCGAAAAAAAAAAGAACAAATAAACATATAAAAAGGAATAAATGAAACTGCCAAAAAACTTTGAAAAAGTAATTCTTTTTGATGTTCATAAAATCCGAAAAGATTTCCCTATCCTTTCAAGGATGGTGAATAATAAGCCATTGATTTATTTTGATAACGGTGCTACTACACAGAAACCGCAACAAGTGATTGATGCCCTCATAAAATATTACACGGTGCAGAACGCTAACATTCACCGTGGAGTTCATCGAATGAGTCAGGATGTAACTGATGAATATGAGAATGCCCGAATTACTGTTCAAAAACATATAGGTGCTAAACAGGAACACGAAATAATTTTTACAAGCGGAACTACTGATAGCATCAACTTTATAGCCACTGCGTTTGGGAAAAAGTATGTGAATGCTGGCGACGAGATTGTCGTGAGTGAGATGGAGCATCACAGTAATATTCTCCCATGGCAACAGCTATGCGAAGAAAAAAATGCAGTACTTAAAGTTATCCCAATCACTGATAGCGGAGAATTGTGTATGGACGAATATAAAAAACTACTTTCTGCAAAAACAAAACTGATCGCCATTACACACGTATCAAACACACTTGGTACGGTAAATCCCGTAAAAGAGATGATTGCTATCGCTCACTCGAAAAATATTCCTGTGCTTGTGGATGGAGCCCAATCAATCCCTCATATAAAAGTGGATGTGCAAGATTTAGATGCTGATTTTTATTGTTTTAGCGGGCACAAAGTTTATGCCCCCACAGGAGTAGGAATACTTTACGGAAAAGAAGAATGGCTTAATAAACTCCCGAATTATCAAGTAGGTGGCGGAACCATTAAAACAGTTTCATTCGATAAATCAGAATATGCAGAATCTCCGCTAAGATTTGAGGCAGGCACTCCGAATATAGAAGGAGGAATTGGTCTTGCAGTGGCACTGGACTACATCAACGTACTCGGTCTTGAAAATATTGCTACTTATGAACACGAACTGCTTGGGTATGCTACAGAAAAACTTTCAGCGATTGATAATTTGCGAATTATCGGCACGGCAAAAGAAAAAGCAAGTGTAATTTCGTTTGTTGTGGATGGGATCCATCCGCTTGACTTAGGCATGCTCCTGGATGCGCAGGGAATAGCAGTACGAACAGGGCACCACTGTACGCAACCACTAATGGCACATTATCAAATTCCGGGGACTGTGCGTGCAAGTTTTTCATTTTATAATACAAAGGAGGAAATAGATGTTTTTGCAAACGCAATTGTGAAATCAATTAAACGAATAAACCAAAAATGATAGAGATGAAAACAATAGAAAATATAGAGCAGGAACTCGTGGAAGAATTCTCGGAGTTTGAGGACCTGTTTGATAAATTCGGATACCTGATTGATTTAGGTAAAAATCTAAAACCATTAGACGTTTCATTGAAAACGGATAACCGTATGATAAAAGGATGCCAGGCACATGTGTGGTTATATAGTGAATTAAAAGATGGTAAAATTATTTTTTATGCAGATGCAAATGCCGATTATGCTAAAGGGCTTGTTGCCATGTTGATTCATGTACTTTCGGGGCATACACCTGATGAAATTATTAAAGCCCCGCTTAATTTTATTGAAAGGATAGGATTTAAAAGCATGCTTTCGATGAAACGTGCCGGAGGATTGGAGAGCATGATAAAGCAAATGAAACTTGATGCGGTGGTTTACAAAGCCAAGGATTGAGCTACTTTCTTAACCTAATAAAGAATTGAATTAAATCCTGAAATTATTGGAAACAAAAAGTTTTGTAGGAAGTATTGGTGTAGTATAATATTTTTCATCTTAGGGAAAAGGATAACCTTTTGTTGGAGTAGCTTTAGATACTTGGAATATGTGGACGGAATGACAAGATGGGGTAGGAGCTTCAAACCCAACATCAGGAACAACATACAATTTAGTGCAACAACCTTGGGTAAATAAAGGTTATTTATACAACATAACAAATAAATGTAATAACTATTGATAAAAAAGTGGAGAGCCAAACCCAGAATTTTGATTTGTTCTCTCCACCATCAGATACTAAATAAGGGCTTTGTTAATACCCTGCTGTCACTTGCTCACTATAGGTTTTATGAGGTACTGAGAGAGTTCTTCAAAACGTTGTTTTTTTATAGCATAGAACGGAAGGAGTTTTTGGTATTCCCTTACTTTATGGATTTCTTTTTGTTCATTTATTCTTATATCTTTCGGCAGTTTATCTAAAATATTATGATAAGCCCCAAGAAAGATTATACCCGTTTCATTTGGGCCGAGTGTTGCCGAAATCCTGCCAGCAATATACTCATCCCGTTGATTCAACAGTTTGGATCGGCTAATTTTAAACCTAATAATCCTGATCAGTTTCATGATTAATGGGCCGGAAGAGGGTATCAATTTTAGCATTTCCAATTCTTTTTTAACCATCGAAATATCCTCGGTTCGCACGATAATAGCTCCCCGTTTGACCAGTCTTGAAATAATTTCATAGTTTTTACTTCCTGCCTTTATGCTATCTTCCATGATTTTTATTGCGATCTCTCCATCCGCAACCATTCCATCCTGGTATATTTTTACAACTTTTCCGCCAAGCCCAATAGTATCACAATATTGGCTTATTATCTCCCAGTATTTGTTAACGGTATCAACATGTGTTTCCCAAAATTCTCTCCCAAATTCATCAATACCCTTCTGGGTTAGCTCGGCTGCCATGGATCCCATGTCGGCACTTGTATGAATGATGGGAACATATATTAGTGTCTTCATTGTGAAAGGTTTTTAGCTTTGATCTATACTCAACTCTTCACTAGCCAATTGGCATACGGTACTCAGAGTTTCCATAGCCTGTTCAATATCGGTAAAACTTCGGTTTTTAATCGCTGATTTCAACTCTTCAAGTGCATTTTCAATAGCAGCCTTTTTGTTACCTGGAATTGTATCCCCAAATTCCTTTAACTGTTTTTCCGTTTGGAAGATCTGAGTGTCGGCTTGATTACTTTGAACCACCTTTTCTTTTGTCTCTCTATCCGAAACAGCGTGTTGCCTGGCTTCCTCCTTCATCCGGTGAATATCCTCATGCGAAAGTCCGGTAGAGGCCTCAATGCGAATCTGCTGCGATTTGTCAGTTAACTGATCTTTGGCAGTCACATGAAGAATGCCATTAGCATCAATATCAAAGGTAACTTCGATTTTAGGAATACCCCTATGGAATGGCGGAATTCCATCAAAATGAAACCTCCCGATGCTCTTGTTATCGTTAGCCATTGGCCGTTCTCCTTGTAATATGTGTATTTCTACAGAGGGTTGGCTATCAGCAGCCGTAGAAAAGACTTCTGATTGCTGAGTAGGAATGGTTGTATTGGCTTCGATCAGCCGTGTCATCACACCACCCCGGGTTTCGATACCTAATGAAAGCGGTGTAACATCAAGTAGCAATACATCTTTTACTTCGCCAGCAAGAACTCCACCCTGGATGGCAGCGCCAATAGCGACAACTTCATCTGGGTTAACACCTTTGGAAGGTTCTTTCTCGAAAAAGTCACGCACAATTTTTTGAACAGCAGGTATTCTGGTTGATCCGCCAACGAGGATGATTTCATCTAAATCGGAGACCTTCAATCGGGCATTCTTAAGTGCCTGCTGACAAGATAGAATAGTTGACTGCAACAGGTTATCAACCAACTGTTCAAATTTGGCACGGGTAAGCTTCTTTACCAAGTGCTTGGGTATGCCTTGAACCAGCATAATATAGGGTAGGTTAATTTCAGTTTCCATCAATCCAGACAATTCGATCTTTGCGTTTTCGGCCGCCTCTTTCAACCGCAGAAGTACCATAGAATCTCTAAGGAGATCTATACCTTCGTCTTTTCTGAATTCATCAACCAACCAGTCAATGATCAGCTGATTAAAATCATCGCCACCAAGGTGAGTGTTCCCGTTGGTAGATTTCACTTCAAAAATACCATTTCCGAGTTCGAGTATCGAAATATCGAAAGTTCCGCCACCAAGGTCATATACTGCAACCTTAATATCTGTATGCCTTTTATCCAATCCATAGGCAAGAGCTGCCGCTGTAGGTTCGTTAATAATACGTCTGACTGTTAACCCTGCAATCTCACCAGCCTCTTTGGTTGCCTGCCGCTGTGAATCGCTGAAATAGGCAGGAACGGTAATCACCGCCTCCTTGATCTCTTGTCCAAGGTAGTCTTCAGCTGTTTTTTTCATTTTCTGAAGAATC
Source organism: Flavobacterium sp. GSP27 (assembly GCF_003970395.1). Taxonomy (NCBI): domain Bacteria; kingdom Pseudomonadati; phylum Bacteroidota; class Flavobacteriia; order Flavobacteriales; family Flavobacteriaceae; genus Flavobacterium; species Flavobacterium sp. GSP27. The sequence continues at coordinate 157,108 of NZ_RYDP01000005.1, forward strand.
ATAGCCGAAATCTCCTGAGCCGAATACAGTTCCCCGGAAATGTTTACACGGGGTGTATTATTTTCGCCTTTTGAAACCTGATATGGCAATCTGCTAATCTCTTTCTCAACCTGATCGTATGATTCACCAATAAACCGTTTAATGGAAAAAATCGTGTTTACTGGATTGATAATGGCCTGACGTTTTGCCGGGTCACCAACTTTACGCTCACCACTGTCAGTAAATCCTACTACAGAAGGCGTTGTTCTGTTACCTTCACTGTTAAGGATTACGACCGGTTCATTACCTTCCATAACAGCTATACAGGAATTTGTGGTTCCTAAATCTATACCTAAAATTTTACTCATTATATTACATTAAATTGCCTAATGGGCCAAGATTGATGTTTAAATCCCTGTCGGTAAGATTAAAGTGCTTTTTCAGCTCTTCCATTTTTAGTTCAAGTTTCATAAGGGTTTCACCAAGCCGTTCAATCTCATCTTCAGTCAATGATCCCCCGTCAACTCTGCGCATAGCTTGCTTTTCAACCAGTTTACGAATGAGTTCAACCAGGGTTAGTACCAGTTTTGCCAAGCCGGAATCAGCATTGTCTGGGCCTAGCTTTAGCCTGGATTCTTCATTGTTTGTTAGTTTCCCGATCTCCTCCGAAAGCTCATCAAGCGATCCGGTATTAAACAGTATTTTATTTTCACTTATCATACCGATTATTTTATGGCGATTTCAACAAAATTATACGGAGGCCAAGGTCCAGTCAGGACAAAGTTAAGCCTTGGATATTGGTTTTGCAAATCCCCAATTACATGAATTAGTCCATCTTTCCGCTCCATATCAAGTAAGAAAACGGCATCAATGATAGCTGTTGTTGTTATTGCCCTTTTTTTGAATTTATTGACGGTGTTTAACCGGAAAAGGTATCCAGTGATCATTTCAATGACCGAATTAACATAAGTTAGCATCAATTCCTCAAGCCTGTGCTCTTTAAGTTTTTTATCCAGATAATCCTTGTAAACTGAATTTTTGATTTCCGTCGCAGAATTCTCGGTTGTTTGGGTATCTGCCTCTGATTTTATCTTCAGTTCTGATTTTAATTTTTCGGAATCACAAAAAATCTTTAGCCCAAATTCATACTTATTTTCAACTTCCTGGAGATTTTGTTGAAATTCATGGTAGTTTCTTTCGAGCATTTTATTAATTAATTCGGCTGATTCCATTATTGAGCCATATCGCATGGGAAGAACTGTAAATTGTTGCGCAAGGTTTTCGATCACACCTGCATATTCAATAGCATTGGATCTATCTGCAATTAATTCAGCTCTTTTTACATCGCTTACTACAGCAGTAATTTCACCAAAAGAAACAGCACATAAGTCAGAACCAGAAATGCCCTTCATCCCAACCAGCAGAGCATTTAACTTCTCTGGATTTCTTTTTACGGATAATATGGAATAAATCATTTTTTTCATTTCTACAAAATTATTGGCTTTCCAGACTTTAACTGCTCCATGGTTTCAACAGAGCTTAGAAGCAATTTCACTCCTACATATACCAGGTCGATATCTGCTACTGAAATTATAATATCCCCACTGAGGATAACCCCTTTGTTCAATACTCTGTCAAGCAATTCAAGCATGGTAATGTCTTTAGACCGGTCGATTACATTATTGTGCATTATTGTTTTTCTTTAATGGAAATAAAACTAAATGGTGGCCAGGGACCGGTTGCTTCAATAATAAAGCCGGAATCCCCTTCTTTTTTTTTCAATGTTTCAACTGTACTTATAAAATCAGCAACTTTGTTTTTACTTACAAGAAAGGTGGTATTGAGGATCATGGTCTCTTCTCTTCCGGTAAACGCTTTCGGGAGTAGATTGTTGAGGCTGGTTGATTCGCTCAGTTTTTTAAATTCATCATAATATTTCTGTCCGTAGTTCTTACAAATCCTGTCCATCTCATTTTCGATTAGGTCAGTTTTTTTTCTTCCCAGCAAAAAGGCTTTCCCAGGCGAACTTTCCATAATCTGCTTTTCAAGCGCAGCAGCTTCCTCGCTTAATTCGTCAATTTGCTCGCACAGTGTTTTACGATCGCAATAAATTTTAATCGACCATTCTTCCTTTCCCTCGATATGATTGAAGCTTTCAATCAATGAGTCAGCATAATCAATAATGAAGGTTTCCAAACTGGCTTTAGTATGATAGATGGTGCCAAATTTAAAAGGAATCACAGTACTCTGTTCCATAATCATGCTGATTACCCTGATATGATTCCGTGCGTTTAATTCCGCCCACTGAATATCTGATAAATTCTTTTTGAAATTTTCTTCAGAGAATTCACTTTTGGAAACATATTTAACGATCACGTGAAAATCATCGAACATAAGTGATTCCACTGTACTATACCCCATGCCCGTTATAAGCCGGGGAGGAGTACGTGATATGCAATAAACATATATCAGATCATTTATCATGACAGAAATTTGTTAATTAATATATTCGTCAGTGCTATCTATTCCTTCCAAGGAACCATGCCGTTCGAAGGATGTAATTTCAAGATTTTCATCCAGTTTGACCGCATAGAAAAGCCGCACTTTTTTTGACGGAAGATCCATTGATTTTAGAAATGAATCGTCTTCATATACCTCTGCCACAGCATTCCAGATTTCTTTCACTTTTTCAATTTTTATGACCGTTACATCATAACTTTTGATGTTCTCTCTCAGGAACTTAATCACTACTTTTTTAACTTCAATAATGTTGCTCATATTTTTTACTCCTTATTTATCTTTCCTTATATTTTCCAGTAATTTCAACAATTCATCTTCTCTTCTGTCATATTCTTCTTCATCAATTTCATCCAATTCAAATTTCAACTGTAGTCGCATCAGTTTTTCTTTGACGGAGCCTTCATCCGACGTTTCCTTCTCAACAATCTCATTGATTTTATTAGCGATAAAAACTACTCCTTTTAGGGGTGCTAACAGTATGCTATCGATTAAAAACATATTATATTCCTTTAGTGTTTATTACAAGGGTGACAAAATTATAGAGAGGTAATGTTCCTACATATTTGAAGGTCATAAAGCGGCCAAATTTCTCCTCTAAATCATTCACAGCTTTATCAAATGCAGATTCAGCTAAGTTTTTAACAAGAAAGGCAACATTGATAATCATCATTTCTCCGTAGCTATCGTTTATTTTTACATCAACAGAAAGTGGATTTAAAATATCGAGAATGCTATTTTTGTAATTTTCCGTCTCCTTTTTGAGTGCTTCTGCTACCATTTCGCCTATTTTCATGCGCTGGTAATGGCTTTTATCGGCCGGAAGACTCATCAATTTTCCCCTGAGTAACCTAATTTCGTCATATTTTTCAATGATACTTTCATATATCACAGCTTCCTTTGTCAGTACTTTGAGACCCAGTTCTTTCTTGCCTTCCATTTTAGTAAGTAAGTCATCAAATTTTTTGTAATCTTTCTCAAGAATTCTCAGGATACCAGAGTCATCGTTATGTTCGGAAATAGTTGAAAACCGAACAGGAAGAACCGTAAATTGTTTCATAACCTCTTCAAGTACTCTTTCGTGAGTGATCATGTTTATTCTTCGGACTTCGTATTCGATGATCGGCGAATTACTGACGATAGCACTAATATCTTTAAAATTTATCCCATAAACCAGGTCCGTCCGTTTACCCATACCAATCGGACCATAGTCTAATGGATCTGAATGCCTGATAATCCCATAAATATATTTTCCTTCTTTCGGTATATCAACTTCTTTTTCCATAAAATCCTTCAGATATGTTGTTACTATTTTATTAATTAATCTGCGTCATCAGCGTTTTGTTTTTCTATTACAATTCCCATTTCTCTGGAAATATTTTCAGGTCAATAAAATTATAAATAGGTAAGGCAGCTGTATATACAAAATCACTTCGGTCCTCGTATCTGGCACCAAGGTCGGCCATTATGTGGTCAAATTCGATCTCCCTGCCACTATTCACCAAGAATGCAGTATTCATAAACATGGCATCACCATTTGTTTTGTTATGTTTATACTCGAATGCTGATCTGCGCAAAGCATCGATAATCGTTTCAGTTTCCTCTACTTTCTTTTCAATCAGTGCATCTGCTACTAGATTTCCGGCATCTGCAATTTCCATGTTCTTCCTTTCCTGATCATGTAGTTTTTCAATTTCGGTCATTATTTTTTGTAGCTCAACGTGTTCCTTGTCGATCTCTTTGTATATCATTCGCATGTTTTTCCATGTTCCTCTCACATTAAGCTCCACTTTATTTTCAAACTGTTTGAGCAATTCCATAAATTCGTTGTATCTCCGGTTAAGTAGATTTCGTATTTCGTTAGGAGTTGCCGCAATGGTGCCAAACCTAATGGGAAGTATGCTCTTAAATTCCTGCATCACCACTTCTATAACCTTTTGGTGTGCAAGCATGTTTTCTGGATTAGCCACTACCGTGTTAAGGGGATGATCACTCACCACCATACACAAGCCATCGAAACTGATAGTGGAGACTAGGTCGCCGCGTCCGCCTATTCCTATTGGACCCAGATTGATGTCGTAATCCGTTGCAATGATGCAATAAATATATTTCCCGTCACGTTGCATATTATTCCTTTATTTTTATCAAAATCAAATTTTCATTCACTTTTTGTTTTCCCTTAAAGGTTAAACTCTCTTTTGAAGATTGCCTTTCCGCTTCTGAATATTCGAGCAATGTATGATAGGCTTTATTAATCCTATTGAAATTTTCCTTATTATGATTATTCTGATTTGCATCGGGATGAAATTCTTTTGCTTTTTCCTGATATGCCCTTTTTATTTCAGAGTCAGAAGTTTCTATTGTTAAGCCAAGTTCTATTTTTGCCTGTGCCACATTCTCCTGATCTAATTCTTTAACTTCAATAGTATAAAAACTATAGCAGGGCAAGGGTCCAACCAATTTGAAGTTCAACAAGCCTTTGTATTCTTCATCAAGTTGGTCAATTATCTGTTCAAATTTTTCTTTTTTATTCCTGTTAATGAGAAAAGCAGAGTTGGCCACCATTTCGTCATTCATCACCTCATGTGATTTTATATCGAGACTGATTGATGACAGCGAATCCAAAATATTCGTTTCAACCTTTGTGTTTTTTTCTTTTACTTTTTCCTGAACTAGCATCCCTATTTTTATCTGGTCGATTTGTGAAAGCGTATCTGTCTTTTTTAGAATATCATCTCTTATTGCGATGATCTCGGGGTGGTTTCCAATCTCTATGAGGGTATTAGAAAAATCAGCCCAAGTAACCACTAAGTCAATTTCTGTCAGGGTTTCAATTTTATTTAGGGTATCAATAACTAAATCATGGCCATTTGCAAGTATTTTAATAACCTCTTCCTTTGAGTTTACAATCGTACCGAGCTGCATAGGGATAAGCATGTTGAATCCTTTCTCCATGAGTTCTTCTATGGTTTTTTGATGATGAACCAGCAAGTATCCCAAGCTTTCCCTGTCTAAATAATCAATGTGTGCACTCTCCCTGTCGGAAACAATGGCAGATATATTTTGGAAGGGGATGGCATAAATCCCTGAATTTTCAAATGATTTAAATATATCCGTACTGTAAAAATTCGGCACTATTCCATAGATGTATATTCCTTTTGTTGTCATTTTATTAGTTTATTGGTTGATGGGTTTATTTGTTGATATTAACTAGTTTCCTTGACGTTTGCCAAACTTCCATATTTTCAAATGAATATTTCATAAACGCCTTAACTTATCAACCTTTCTATCAACCTTTTTTCGTTGAATTTTGTTGTAATACCAGCCCGATCGCTTCTTCGAAATGATTCTCCATGATGATGATTTCTCCGGTAACTTCCTTCGATTTTCCTTTGCTTTTATCAATCAATTCGCGAATAGCAAGCATGGCCGCTTTACGACAAATAAATTCGATATCTGATCCGGTGAGGCTTTCTGTTTTCAGGGCCAGTTTATTTAGGCTTACTTTTTTTCCAAGTGGTTTATTCCGGGTATGAATACCGAATATTTTTTCCCTTGTTTTTACATCTGGGAACGGCAATTCAAATATCAGATCGAACCGGCCACTTCTTAGCAAAGCTGGATCAATTAAATCGATTCTGTTGGTAGCGGCCAGCACAATCACTCCTTTCAGGTCTTCAATACCATCCATTTCGGTAAGGAACTGGCCAATCACTCTTTCGATTACCCCGGAACCTGAACCGTCACTACTGCGTCTGGGGGTTAGGCTATCTATTTCATCCAGAAACAAGATACAAGGCGATGCCTGTTTTGCCATCCTGAATAATTCTCTTACCCCTTTTTCCGATTCACCGATGTAGCGGCTTAAAATTTGTGGCCCTTTTACAGAGATAAAATTAACTCCGCTCTCGCTTGCCAGCGCTTTTGCCAGGTAGGTTTTACCTGTGCCAGGTTTCCCGTGAAGGATAATTCCCTTGGGAGGTTTGGTATCGGCTTTTTTAAACAGGTCGTCATATATCAGTGGCCACTCTACGGTTTCCTTTAAAGCCTCTTTTATTTCATCGAGGCCGCCAACATCATCCCATTTCACATTGGGTACCTCCACAAAAACCTCCCTTATGGCCGAAGGCTCTACTTCTTTCATCGCGTCAAAAAAGTTATCCATGGTTACTTCGAGCGACATCAAAAGTTCGTAAGGGATTTCGGCCATCTCGAAATCGATTTGTGGGAGTATTTTCCGCAAAGCAGTCATGGCGGCTTCCCTGGCTAAAGCTTCCAAATCAGCACCCACAAAACCATGGGTAATTTCTGCTAGTTTTTCCATATCTACATCCAGCGACAAAGGAATTCCCCTAGTATGGATGTGAAGAATTTCCAGCCTGCCTATTTTATCGGGAATAGAGATAGAAATTTCGCGATCAAAACGTCCCGGCCTTCTCAATGCCGGATCAATGGAATTAGGAATGTTGGTTGCGCCAATTACAATGACCTTCCCCCTTGATTCCAATCCGTCCATAAGTGATAATAGTTGGGCTACAACACGCTTTTCAACCTGTTTTTCGCCACCCATATCTTCCCGCTTGGGCGCAATAGCATCAATTTCATCAATAAAAATGATGGATGGTGCATGTGCCTGAGCCTCTTCAAAAATTTTCCTTATCCGGCCTTCACTTTCCCCATAAAATTTCCCCATGATCTCCGGACCGGAGATGTTGATAAAATAAGCATCTGTTTCATGAGCCACCGCTCTAACGATGAGCGTTTTCCCTGTTCCAGGAGGGCCATACAGGAATACACCTTTGGGAGCCTGAACACCAAGACGTTCAAAAATTTCAGGATACTTCAAGGGCAGTTCTATCATCTCCCGAATGCGCTGTACCTGATTTCCAAGTCCGCCGATGTCTTCGTACGAAACCTTACTTTTATTTTCCCCTTCTTGCTTGGTCAATTCAAGCTGAAACGTGGTATTTGGGTGTATCAGTACCGCCCCATCAGGGTTGGTGCCGGTTACGGTATAATTAACCGCACGGGAACCAAAAAGGGTGGCTCTCACTTTATCTCCTTTTGTTACCGAAAGACCATTGATGAGCGAACCAATATATTTTGCGTCATCGGCCTTAAATAAAGAACCAGAGTTTGTATCAGGTTTGAGTTTTATTTTTGAAGCCTGGCGGCAGGTAGTTTTAATGATCTTCACTTTTTCATCAATCCCAGCCTGAGCATTTTCTCTGGTAATGCCATCAATCTGAATAATACGTTTGTCCCTGTCTTCTGGAAAACAAGGCATAATCTTAACAGGCGTGGCACGTTTGCCTTCTATAACAATCACATCGCCACTTTCCAAACCCATCAACTTCATGTCTTTTGGGTCAATCCTAGCAATTGCCCTTCCAACATCCTTTACCGGGGCTTCTTTTACACGTAATATTATTTCGTCTTTCATTTTCGTTGATAAAAGGTTGGTGAAAAAGTTAATATGTTGGGTTATTTATTTGTTGATAGGTTTATTGATTTATAAGTTTATTTGCTCGATATTTACCAGTTTCATTGGCGTTTTCCAAACTTCAAAATTTTCAAAGGGACATTTCATAAACTCTTCAACCGCTTTATTAACTTGTCAATACTTGTCTCAATTTATCCAACGCTTCCAGTCCTTTAATTTCTTCAGCAAATTTTGGCACTTGAACTATATTTAAATTGCTAAACGTTTTTTTAATCTCTTGTAAATAAGGTAATTGATTAGCCTTTACTCTTTTGCAAAAATCACCATCATCCGAAACCATTACATTGTTCACGATAATCTGCCTCGCAATTATTCCGGATGCGCTAAGATCAGCAAGCAGTCTGTCTGTTTCCATGGTAGCCATCGCTTCGGGGATACATACAGGAATAAATTCACATTTGGTTTTATCCCGCAACAGGTTTTGGATTCTTTTTACTATTTTTTTCAGGCTGAATAACAATGCGTCCACCTCATCCTGTTGATAGGACCCCGAAAAACTGGTAACCATATAGCGGTATTTCCATCTCATTCTGGCTGCAACTTTTATCCAATCATCCAATAACTTTGGAGATGAAATCAATCGCAATGCATGCCCGGTGGGTGCTGTATCCACCACATATTTATCGTATCCACCTTCTTCAATAAAATCAATGATGGTTTTAAAACTCATCATCTCATCAATGCCGGGTATTGATAAGTCCAGCATTTCATCGATGTCCTCGCTGTCAAGATTTGTAGAGGTATCAAAAAGTTTTTTCAGCTCATTCCGGTGTTCTGTTTTAAAATTGGAAAGTGCTTTGTCGGCATCTACTTCAAGGGCCGACATGTTAGCTGTACCGTCAACATTTACTACTTTAAAACCAATTTCTTGTTCGAGACAATCCGATACGGAATGAGCCGGATCGGTAGATATAAGTAGCGTTTTAAAATTTTTAGATAATGCCAGGGCAGTAGCTATGGCACAAACACTTTTTCCAACACCACCTTTTCCTCCGAAAATAATGAGTTTTAAGTCCTTGTTTTCTAAGCACTCAAGTGCCATGATTTTATTTTTTAATATTGATTTCAAGGATACCGTTGATGAATTTGTGACTTAAATTTTCTTTAATGACTTTTACCGGAAGCAGTAATTCTTTTCGGTATGTTCGGCTTTTGCTGATCGCAGAAATTTCAAGAATGTCTTCCTTCAAGTCGATTATAAGGTCATTTTCCTCTATTCCAGGCATTTCGGCAATGACAACAATTTCATTCTCTTCATCAAAGATGTCTGTTATCGGTTCCCGCTCTTCATCTACTTTAGGCCCTTCGGGTGTTTTTTTTATGTTCCCGAAAGTTTCCACTTTTGGGGTACCACCACCTGCCGTGTTGATGGTAAAGCCATAAACGCCTTTCATGCCTTTTTTGATATGATCAAAATTGATCTCCCCTTCCTTACTTATTCCGGCCTTTTCTTCGAGCTTTCCCGCAAGGTCAACCAATTTTTCGATGCCTTTGAACAAACCGCCAAGCCCGAAAATTTCAAAATCAGCTTCGTCTCTTTTTCCTTTATTTTTATCGTTTTCCATTTTATTGATAATTTATTAGGTTCTGTAAATTATAATGGTTTACTAATAGCTTCAAGCTTTTCCAGACGAGCCTCTAAAGTTTCATGTTGTTGCATCAGCTCTTTTTCTCTAGCTTTAGTGGACAGGTAAGTATCTTCCTGCCACCAGTTGATACCCATCTCCATGGCCTTGTCAACTGAACAAACCAGTAGTCTGATTTTTATAGTAAGTAAATCAATATCAGCTATTTGTATCTTAATATCACCTGCTATTACAATCCCTTTATCGAGTACTCTTTCAAGAATATCAGCAAGGCCAGTCGCATTAATTGAATGGGTGGGTTGTGTTTGTGACATAATAAGCGTATTGTTTTTAATAGTCTATCGACATGGTTTTAAAATTCGGTTTCTCCTCATCTTTGTTTGTTTGATAGCTTTCTGTCCTATCTGGATTTTGGAGCAGTATAGATTGTCCATTATAAAACTCTTGAATTTCGTTTAGCCTAATTTGAATGATATTAAGTCTTCGCGAAATCAATATTTCTTCGCTTCGCAAACGAGTTCTTTCCTTTTCAAGCATATACATTTTTAAAAAATCAGAACCTTCATTATTTGAAATGGCTGATTTTTTTGTATTGTACATTGTTTTGATACTTCCAATCCCTTTTACTGCACTTGAAGTTGGCATAATATATTATATTAGTTGATGGGTAATTAGCAATTTTTTTCGATCAGTTCATTAACAATTAATCTAACCTTTTCCTGATTGGTTTTTGAGCCAACCCTGCTAGTTTCAGAAGTAAGTATATCCTGACATATTAATCTAAACATTTCGTTGTTTTTAGAAGGAGTTGCATTTATGGTTGCCAAAGTTTTTGCAATCATAATAGAGCCACGAACGGTTGGGTCAAATTCTGTTTTCCCAGATTCGCGTAAGCCTCTCACAATCTTTATGATTTTTTCAGCATCGTCCAATGTAAGGTTTGATTTAGCCCTGGTAATCTGTAACTCAGTTTCGTAATCAAAATGATCGAGATCCATGGTTACCATCCTGTCGCGCAATGCGTCCTGAGTCCGGTTAACACCCGCATATTCTTCAGGATTTGAAGTAAAGATGGCACGAAATTCTGGATGTACTTTCATATAATAATCCTCTTCTTTTCCTGCCGAGGTGCTCATCATTTTTTCCTGAAGGATGGGCAGTAATATATTATTTGCTTCGGCACGTGAGCGGGTAAATTCATCATAAATAAGTGTGAAACCATTTTTAACTGCTATTGTTAAACGATTATTCACCCATTTTTTTTCCATGTCTTCCTCAACTTTGTGAACACTATGTATAAATCTATCGTCTAATTTTTTAAATCTATATCCAGACTCGCTACCAACCAGATCGGATGTTTTATACTCCGCATCGCCATGAATAATGACTACTGGTCTTCCAATTTTACTTGCTAAATGCATAGCCACAGTTGTTTTTCCAGTTCCAGATGGGCCTCTGAAATGTACTGGAAATCCTGCTTTTATGTAGGTAAGACTACGCTCTGTAATATCTTTAATGTACGCTGTCTCAACAAAATCCGACATGGGCTTAGGTTCAAGGACCGTGTTAGTTTCATTGTTCATTATTTTATTCTCCATAATTTTCACCTTTATTATTTGATTAAAACTCCTGTTTAGGTAATTGTTCCAGAGTCAATTTCCAAATGTTCCTCGCCTCTTCAATGTCTTGTATCATTCTTGCCCTTGTTTTTACAAATTCTTCCTTGCGGGCATAATGCTTAGCCATGGCCTCTAATCTTTTCGTAAGACCTTTCCTTATTGTGTTGCTGGTATTGTTCATTGTTAATTACCTTCATATCCTTTGCCTTTACAACGTGTACAAGGCAATCCGTCATTTGATTTTCCTGTACCCTTACATTGCGAACATTTTGCATTGCTTTGGCAATAATTACTTCCCTTTCCACCACATACAATACAAGGGACTCTGGCTCCCAGCGGATTTTTACCTGTACCCGAACAAAAAACACAGGCTATTGCAGGATTCTCCACTTCAACCTGCCCAGTTCCTTTACAAACCTGACAACCCGACATTGGTGAGAGTAAATCATAAGGATCCTTTCCAAGACCATTACAAAAGGTGCAACTGATTGTTTTTGACATGGTTTTTATATCAATTATAAATTAAAAATGCTGAGTTGAAGAAAATGCCCCACAACTCTTGCTCAGTACAGGATATTATTTTATCGGGAAGTAAATATTTTCAACTTTTTGAACTTTCCCCTCATCTAATAAATTTTTAGCTACAAACCCAAGCTTCATGCGTGTTTCTCCCAGTGGCTCTTCCATTTCTGAAATTCTTACACCTTGTGGATGGTTGTTGATATAATCCGTTACTTTCTCTTCCAAAGTTATTGGGATTACTGCTTTGGTTTCCACTTTTTGCTGAACTTCAACCTGAATTACCTTTACTTCTTTAACTGGAGTTTCTATTTTAACTTCTTTTTTTTCAATTTTTTTAGCTACTTCCTTAGGCTGAGCAACAACTTTATTTCGTAATTGAGTAAGAATTTCCGACATTTTTTTCCATGATGCTGATGCATCACCTCTGTCTTTCGCATAATCACCAAGTAGCGCTTTAATTGCTTTTTTAAGGTTTTTTACATCATTTTGGATCCCTTTCATTACTACATCAAATTCCTTAAGCCTGGCTATTTCGCCGTTAGAAAGCAAATTATGAGTATATGTGAAAATCCTTAAAATCTCTCCATTTATACCTTTCATAAGGATGGAAAATTCTTCAAGCCTGTCCGTTTCGCTTTTCTCAAGCAAACTATGGGTATATGTAAAAATATCTGAAACTTCTGTATTTATGTTTTTCATAAGACTAGCAAATTCCTTGAGCCTTTCTGTTTCGTTAGTTTCAAGCAAATTATCCGTGTAAGTAAAAATCTCTGAAATCTTATTGTTGATACTTTTCATAAGAGCAACAAATTCTTTCATTCTATTTTTTTCACCCTCATTTAACCCTGCTCTTAGAGCTGTTGCCATATTCTTATTTTCTTTACTAATTTTTTTCAAGGAAATATCTGAATCTTTTAACCGTTTTTGTTCGTCCTTTTCAAGTTTTACTCTTAAAGCTACAGCATTGGCATTTAAAGCCACTGACATCTCTTGATGATCCTTTTGAAATCCATCAAGGGTTTTTTGTACTTCAATTACAAGCTCTTCATTTTCCTTGTTTCTTTTTTTGAATGAAGCAAGTATGTCTTCGCTTAAATTTTTCATTTCTGATGATAGTCTCATTTTTTATTTTTTAATTATTAATGAATATTTAATTCCCTATGGTTATTTACCCTATTGGATACTTGACATAAGGCCTTGATTCTCTTTAATTATTTGATCTTTAACTTTTTTTATATCCTTTACCAGAATATTATCGCCTTTTTTAAGTAAGTTTTCAAGGCATTCTATCATACTGTTATGTATTTTCTGAAAATTCAAGAATGTTTTCATTACCTTTTCCTTTCTCATTTCCTGTAGTTTGGGGATTTGAGAAAGCTGCTCTTTGATGATGCTTATTCTTTCCAGCGCATCTGGTGAGGTAATGTCTTTAAGACCTAACAGACCATTCTTAAGCGATTGGGCAGTTTCTTTCTGGGTTTCAACAAAATTCAAAAACTGGCTTTCGGCTTCGCTTCTCTTTTCATCGATTATATCAAAAATACACGACATTATTGTATTGTAATCTTTTTTTCGCAGGGAGCCATTTTTTGCCAGAGTTTCGCTAAGTCTGGAATTTAATATCTCTATTTCCTTTGTAAGTTCGTTTAGAGAATTATTGACATTCCCGAACAAGGAATAAGATGATTCTGTAATATTTTCGGATGATTGAAAGACAGTTTGAATTTTTTGAATCCGGCTTTCATAAGATGTTATAATATTGTCGAAAAAACCATCTATATTTAATTCAGGTTGAGTATTCATTGTGGTTGAATAGGTTGATGAAAAATAGGGATTGATGAGTTTGAAATAGAAATTCTTGGTAAATCATGCTTCCGAGCATTAATCCGTAAGGATGATTTAGCAAGAACACCTATTTTTTAACTACAAATGCCTAAGCGGCTTTAGCAGTTAATCCAATTGCTTCTGCATACTTTAAGTATGTTTCAACTGAGGCAACAACGATTCTTGCTTCAATAGCAAGTAACTCAATACCTACCAACGAAACTCTTACCCAGGCATCAACTACAACACCCTTGTCCAAGATACGATCAATAACCTCTACGAGGCTAGATGATCCAATTGTTTTTTCTACTGCCATTTTTTATTAAATTAAGTTATTAATAAAACCGTGCTTTACAAATTAGAGAGACGGCTTACCTCTTGTTCTGAGCGTATTACAAGTAGTGTGCCGAAAAGTAAGTAAACAGGAATATTGCATTGTATTATACAGTACAGTATGCTGTAATTAAGGTATATAGGTGTTTATATAAGTAATAGGAACGATATATTGTTGCATATTATAATGTCAAACCTTCAGTAAAGACTGGGGTTGAGTTAAAAACAAACAAGACATTATTTCAATATCATTAATTAATTGTGATTTTTTATAAAAAAATAAATTATATTAATATATTTTTTACGAAAAGATTAGTAAAAATGGATAATAATTGAAATTATCGCACACATGTGCGGAAATGGGAGAACTTCATCTGGTAGGCAGGCTCTCAACAAATGGTTAAGTGCAATTAACTTCGTCAGTTACATTATCCACAAAAAGGTTAACGAATTCAACTTACAAAACGGATAGGTAAATTTGTAAGTCCGAGACTTCCTGAGTCAAGGAGCATTCCTAACCTGACCGTCCTTCCCGAATCTGATAATGACATTGACCCTTCCCAGACCTGATCTGAGATCTCCTGAATAGAACGATACTTTTTATATCAGAAGAATTGTTGGTTATCGTTTTTTACTCTTCGTTTTTATTAACAGATATATTGTACTTTTTCATTTTTCGCAAGAGAGCATCACGGGTAATTCCCAGCATATCAGCTGCAGCCGTCTGATTGCATTTGCAATTTTGTAGAGCTTTACGTACCATTTTAATTTCGTGGGTTCTCAGATTGACTGAATCAGAATGAGCTTCCGATGAGGATGTTTTTTGCGATTTTACAGGGAAGTCATTTATCCCGAGCAGGTTGCCTTTGCAAAGAATGAGGGCCCTTTCGGTCATATTTCTCAATTCTCTGACATTTCCAGGAAAATCATATTTTAGGAGCGCATCAAAAACCTCTTTGGAGATATGAATGTTTGGTTTTTTAAATTTCGTTGCATAGTCATCAACATAATGGATCAACAGAGGTTTGATATCTTCTGGCCTTTCCCTAAGGGGCGGAATATGTATATGCAGTGTATTGAGCCGGTGAAGCAGATCGAGCCTGAATTTTTTTTGCTCCACTTTTTTATAAATATCATGATTGGTGGCAGAAATAATCCGGAAGTCAGTATGTATCGGGTTTGTATCCCCCACCCGGGTGATTACCTTTTCTTCCGTGGCACGCAGAATTTTCGCCTGTAGATTTAATGGCATATCTGCGATTTCGTCAAGAAATAGGGTACCGCCGTTACACACTTCAAAGTAACCCATTTTATCGGAGATGGCACCGGTAAACGATCCCTTTTTATGGCCAAAAAATTCGCTTTCCAAAAGTGATTCTGTAATGGCACTACTATTAACGGCACAAAAAACAGGATCCTTCTTTTCGCTCGAATAATGTATGATTCTGGCAATATTTTCTTTTCCGGTTCCACTTTCGCCGGTTATCAGCACATTAGCATCGGGATAATTTGCGGCGATGATGGCTTGTTCAAATACATTCAAAATCTGTGGGCTGACTCCGATAAACTGTCGGTTGATTTTATCTTCGAGGGTTTTGGATATTAATGAGTTCTTTTCTTCCATCTGCTTCAGCCTTCGTTGCATCTGAAGATATTTTCGGGTACGCTCAATCGCAATCTGAATGTCAATAAACCGGAAAGGTTTGCGCAAATAATCGAATGCCCCAAATCGCATGGCTTTGATCACCGTATCCATATCGCCATGAGCCGAAATGACGATGACTTCCATCTCAGCGTATTGGATTTTTACCTCTTTCAGAATATCAAGCCCATTCACACCAGGCAACCGCACGTCAAGGATTAAAAGATCAATTTTATTATTTTTTAATACTTTTTTCCCTTCTGCGGCTGTGTTGGCCTCATAAAATTCAAAGTCTGAATCCAGAAAAAAACCAATCAATTCTTCTGTGAATTGCTTCTCATCATCAATGATCAAGATTTTTATTTTCTCTTTTTTTTCCATTTTTACTTTTTCTTTTGAGTATCCAAAACTAGTTTTATTTTCGTTCCATAAAAATGATCGCTCGTTATGTCTATGGTTCCGTTCATTTCCTTGATTATCTGATAACAGATTGATAATCCAACTCCGGTTCCCTTTCCTTCATCTTTTGTAGTATAAAAAGGAAGTAAAATATTATTGATATCGTTATTTCCAATGCCAATACCATTATCTGTAACTTCTACGATTAGAAATTGATTCTGCTGATACGTTCTGATCCCAATGAGTGTTTCAAAATAATCTTCCTGTATGCTTTGCTTTTCTTCTATTGCATCTTTGGCATTGGCCAGCAGATTAATAATAACCTGCTCAAATTTGTAGGTATTGCCAACTATATGAGGAATTTGTTTATCAAGTTGGAGGTTCAGGTTGATTCCAAGGTGTTTCAACTGTTCTATTGATATAGTAACGGCATTTTCGATGCTTGAATTAATATCGAAAGCTGTCAATATGTAATCGCTGTCGTTTCTTGAAAATGCCCTGATATGATCTATAATGTTCCTGATCCGGATTATATTTTCAAAAATTTTGCTGGATTTATTTTCAAGGAATTCAATGTTGATAGTTTCGGTTTTGGCAGACTCAAATAAAATCTTATCCATTACCATAGAAATGATATTTAATGGCTGGTTGATCTCATGTGCAATACCTGTGGCCATTTCTCCAAGGTTGGCCATCCGGTCGGCATGAAGTTGTTTTGCCTCTATCTTCTTACGTTGTGAAATATCACGGATGATGATCATGAATGATAAGGACACCCCATCCGGGTCCTGTATTAAAGTGACACTCGTTTCACCGGCAAATAACGATTGATTTAGCTTTCTAATTTTTAATTCAATATTTTGTGATAGTCCTTCATTCATTGTCTTTTCAATGATTTTTCTTATCGTATTTTTTTCATCAAATGGAATGAATCGGAAAATTTTTTTGCCTACCAAATCATCTTTGGTATCGGTGCCAAATAATTCAAGCCCGATTTCAGAAACCTCAGTAATGACTCCTTTCATATTGATTAATAAAATACCATCGGGAGATGCATTTAGCAAGGTTTTGTATTTTCCTTCGCTTACTTCCAGCGCCTGCTTGGCCTGTATGTGATTGGTAATATCATGGACAACAGTAAAACGGCATTTTTTATTCCGGATATATACATTATCTGCCGATAACAGCACATGCTTCACATCTCCATTCTTCGCTATCAGATTTGCTTCCAGGTTAGATACTTTTTCATTGGCATCTATCTTCAGGTATAGGGTATTTAGACTTTCAAGTGCTAAAACACCAAATTCCACAGGTGCTTTACCTATGACTTCATTTTTATCAAATCCGAGCAAATTGCAAAATGCGTCATTCACTTCAATATATTCTCCTGTAACCAAATCGCTTAAACTACAAGCAGATGGATTGTGATAAAATATTTTTAAAAATTTTTTTTCTGATAGTTTCATTTGAGATATATCTTTTGCTGACTCTGAAAATGATCCGTTTACCATGCCAAACACTCTGTGATACCTTAGTTTCCACAAAAATTTGTATGCCGGACTTTGCAATAAATGGTACAGAACAAAAATCTGGCGCTCCGTTTAATATTTCGCAAGTAATTCCGTCTATTTCATCGCAGCGTTTGGGCGGATGAATCATGAGAACTAATTGTATTAAAAGTTTTTTTCTTACATAGCCGTGTCTCGTCCTGAAAAAAAATTACACTTATTGATTAAAAATCCTACTGCAAATCTATACATTTAAATTAATCCTGAATATCGTTTATACTATTTATTTCGACTTTACTCAATAACAAATTGGATAAAGATAAAAATTTTGGCATCTGTAAAAGCTTCTGAAATGAAGAATTAAACCAGCTGAATATTTATCAAGTTATAGTGCCTGATAAAAAATATTGATTTGCTCGGATGTTTTTCCTTTTAAACTGCGTTTAAAGCGAATCATACTATTTGCAATCATTTACTTAAATTAATGTTTGTCAAGTGGATTTTTTTTTAATAGGTATTTGATTATTAATATTTTACACTATAATATTACATATAAAATACATCAAAAAAAAATATTTTTGATGTATTGCATTAAAATGCTTCAAAACACATAATCTTAAAAAAGCAGAATCGTTTTTAACAAAAAGCAGTTTTTCAGCAATTGTTTTATTGGTTTTTAGAAACAGTGAGTTCGATTTTTTATACATGAAGAATCCTTCTTTTGAAGCAAAAAAAGATTTGGAAAATTAAATTAGAAATGGGAATCGGTTATTTGAATTTTAATTCCCATGAAAGTACTAGAGAATAAATCCAAAAGAAATTTCCTTGGTCAAATATTATTTCTTGGTGTGTAACCGCTAATTGTGTTCCCCAGGCATTTTGCTTATTAGATGAGGTAAAATAATACCCAAGATTAATTCTTTGGGCTTCTAAGGCGACAAATTTAGCTGCATTTTCATCAATAGCGAACTGATTAATTTCCGGAGAGAAACCCATACTAACGGCTACTCCTAAATAATTATCAGCGTCACTTCGGTATTTTCTATAGGTAAAAGTCCCGGATATACTGGTTCCTGTTACTCCGGGAGTAAAGTAAGGACGGAAAGATAAATAACTGTTTCCGGTATACCAGCCCAGAGATCCAGTATAAATATTGGTGGTAGTATTGTATTTCAAGGTGCGGAATCCTAGGGAAATTTCAAAGCTTTTAGGTAGTGATTTAAATAATTCAGCACCATATTTTATATCTGGAAACAAAAAAGTACTGGCGATGCCAAAATTCACATAGGCATATAGTCCTTTTGTAATTTTTGGGTATAAATCTACTTCATATTGCACTCCATTTTCGTTGAATCTCCTGTTGAAATTTACTCTTCCTATGATGCTTCCGTATTTCGTTTGCCGCCTGTACATTAGCGCATGGTATTGCATTGGATCAAAAACATCGGAATAAAGGTCTACGGAGGAAGTTATTCCTATGGCATTTTGGCTCAAGCCATTGTTTAAATTCGCCTTGTAGTCTTTGGCTTTCTGATCCTCCGGATTTGTATCTAATAGGAGCTGAATCGTGCTTAATGCTTCTAATGTATTATTGCTGTTTTCTTGTGCGCTCGCCTTCAAATACAATAGTTCAGTGTCTTTTGGGAATATTTTTAAAGCATTATTTGTCATTTCTAATGCGGCAAATGGCAAATCTCCCCACAATTCATTTTTTATGGCAGCTATCCAGGTAGTTTTATTCTCAATGTCTTTTTCGAGGACATAATTAAATTCTTTTCTTGCTTTTTTATAGTCGCCGTCCCAAGAATAGGTTGTCGCTAAAAAAGAGCGGATATCATGGTAATTAGGATATGTTGTCAAAATGAATAACAAGGTGTCTTGTGCTTGCTTGCGTTGTTGATTAAAAGCTAAATTGCGAGCAATTTCAAAAGAAGCATCAGGATCTCCCTCAAATTTAGTTTCTTGTGCGGACATTTGAAAGCCGCCAAAAAACAGGGCTAGAAAAAGTAGTTTTAGCATTATTTTTGAAATCATTTTTTCAGATTTTTTTTAAAATTAGAGTATTCTTTATTTTTAGGATATAGTATCAATAGGCTATCAATCAGTGTGTTTGAATTTTTTAGATTGTGAATTCTATAGTATGCTTGTGCCAGTTTATAACCCAATTCTGCATCATTTATTTGATTACCCAATGCTAGCTTGCCAATTGCGACCCCTTTATTGTTTTGCCCTAACCACCAATACACATCCATCAGTGCTAAATAGGCATCGCTATAAAAAGGGGTTCTGTTGATAACTTCCAATAATTCTTTTTCGGCGTTTTTATAATCGCCATCCCAAGCTAACGTTCGGCCTTTGAGTGTTCTTACTTCGCCATAATTAGGAAGTTCATTCAAGATGTAATCACATAATAATCGGGATTTTTCACGCTCTTTTGTAAATGCTAATTCTCTGGCTAAAAAGAAAACCTGATCACGATTCAATCCTTTTGTTAATTTTTTAATGGTCAAAAATTCTTCAGCAGTAAACGTATAAGCAGGTTTCTTAAAGCTTGTAGCAGCCTTTGTGATTTTATTCTTTGTAGTTAAATAAGCATTTAATTTTTTGAAATCAGTAAAAAAATTGCTTATCGTTTCAGTCATGTCGTTATTTGCTTCACTAAGATTTAAATTTTTATCAATCTTAAATACAGTCCCATCAGAATAGAAATAGTCCTTATAAATATAATCATTGATGCTTCCTTTGTATCGCATCAGCGGAATGCTATGGATATTTCTGAATTCTCGCACGGTGTCGAGTCCCTGACCAAGCCAGGTCGTTTTTTCTAATGGATTAAATTCATAATTATTTGTCAAAAAAGAAATTAAACTTGGAGTAACATCGCTATGGGAAGAAATAGATTTGAATGTTGCCGTTTTCTTCAACATGGGGCTGTAAATGTAAAAAGGAACATGAAAACGGGATAAATTATCTTTTTGAGGAACTGGAATTAACCTGTGATCCCCCGTAATAATAAAAATGGTGTTTGCATACTCGGGTCTTTTAGCATAGGCTTGCATGAAATTCTGTATCGCATTGTCTGTGTACAACAAACACGCAAAAATATCTTTGTAATCGTTCCATTTGTCTTTTTCAAAATATGATTTGGTTTCTAAAATGCGTTCTACTTTTTCTAAATACGCTTTTTTAGAAGGAAAATTAAAGGGTTCGTGATTGGTAAGCGTCATGATGATATCCAGGCGAGGTTGTTTAGTATCTTTTAATTCAGATAATGTTTTACGAAAAATCTCCGCATCAGGATAGCCCCAGGAAAAACCGCCTGCATTTTTCTTTGTTTTTGTATATCCTGGGCCAAATTTATCGATATCTACAATTTTATCGATACCATTGTATTCCAGGAAATTACTTTTTTTGTCAAAACTGGAGTCATCACCACAAAAATAATTGGTAGTGTATCCATTTGATTTCAAAATACTGATTAGTGAATTGTGCTTGGGTAAGGGATTCAATTCCATAAAGCCATTTTTTCCAAACGGCAACGAACCTATTAATGAAGGGAGTGCGCCAAATGTTCGACCTGCATTGCTCACGAAATTCTCCCAGTAAAGCGATTTTGATACCAAGGCGTCAAGGTAAGGCGTGAAACCTTTATAATCGCCATTGTTAGTAAAATCGCTACCAAGTCCTTCAACAATTATAAAAACCACGTTTGGTTTCTCTTTTTGAATGTTAAAAAACGAAGCCAGGACATCTTTAGTTTCTTCAGAGGCTCGTTCTAATGGGTATTCTTTCTTAAAAGAGAAGTCGCCTTGAGACGCTAAAGCGATGTCATTTTTAGCTCTTAGAATATCACTCAACAAAAAATTTAATTTGTTTTGAGAAGCAGTTTTATTGCTATTGGCAATTAATAAATTCAAACTTCCAAAAAAGAATACCACTAGAAGTAAAATTTTTGTGTTGATTTTATGTCCAAATAAATGGAACAACCAGTTCAGTCCCCAATACATTGCAGGTATAACTACAAAAGGTAAAAATGTCAGCAAGGATAAGGATAAAGATGCAGAAACAGTGGTGTACATATCACTCAATGAATAACCTAGAAGGTCTGCTCCAAGATTGATATGAGTGGTAAGGCTGTATCCCGTTAATCCAACTTGGATGAGTACGATACTGGAGAATAGTATTCTGATAACCAGTATTCCAATAGTATTTTTTATATATTCTAATCCTAAATACAGTGGAAAAAATAATATTCCGAGGAGTATTCCCGTAAAAAAATCATTAAATACTTTATAAATAAATGACAGTAATTCAAAATTTTTGAATACATCAATGAAACTCAACAGACAAAATATAAGGATCAACGAAACCGTAGCGTAAATATATTCTAAACTTTTTTTATAAGTAAATTTCGTTTTCATTTGCGTTTAATTAGATGCTTTAGTCATTCCTTTTCGGGTCATTTCTCCCCATTTTTTCTTTTTATTAAAATAGTAATCGCTATTCCCTTGAATCGCTGCATATAAAATAAAGGGATGATTGACAAATGGTTCTAAAAAAGCAATTAGCAATAAGTGAACGCCTGTTCCTTTCTTTTTATACTGATGATAGGTGAGTTCTTCTGTAATTAAGGATATTAAAGAAAAAAAAACGGTAAATAAATAGGCTAAAAGTAAAAAGGCAAGTGAATAATCCCAGCGTACTTGATTAAACACAATAAGAATTCCAAAATAGAGCAGACCTGCCACTTCTATGATAGGAGCCATTCTTTCGAAAAAAAACCAATAGGGATAACTCAGCATTCCCAGCGCCTTGTATTTTGGATTAAATCCAACTTTTCGATGTCTTCTCAAAGTTTCAATAGTTCCGCGAGTCCATCTGTTTCTTTGTGAAATAAATGTTTTATAATTATCAGGTGCTTCCGTCCAACACAGCGGATCAGGAATATAGGCAACTTTGTATTTTTTTTTCTGTTCTTCCATGTAGCCTCTCATTCGTACTACAAGTTCCATGTCTTCTCCTACCGTACGGATGTCATAACCGCCTACCCTGATCGCAATTTTTTTGTCAAACAGGCCAAAAGCGCCGGAAATCACTAACAACCCATTAAGTCTGCTCCAGGCCATTCTTCCTAATAAAAAAGCACGAATGTATTCTAGGATCTGGCCTTGCTCTAGTAATTTTTTAGGAAAATTGATATCTTGCAACTTGCCTTCTTTGACAATGCATGAATTCGAAATTCTAATGACTCCTCCAGCAGCAATAACTCTTCTGTCAGTAGTTTCAAGAAAGGGTTTAATCATTTTTTGGAGTGAATCTTCAAGCAATAAACAATCGACGTCTATGCAGGCAACATACTTACTGTTGCTTATATTAAGGCCCATATTCAAAGCATCTGCTTTTCCTCCGTTTTCTTTGTCAACAACAATTAATTTTTCAAATGCAGGATTTGTTGATTTGTAAATTCCTTTTCTGAGCGGTCTGGTTGGGATTTGTTCGTTAATAAGCAAGGATACGGGCACTAGTTCATACACCAGAATGAGTTTTTCTAAACTGTCATCTTTGCTACCGTCATTTACTATAATTACATCATAATTTACGTAGTGGTTTGACAATAAAGAGCGTACGTTTTCAACGATATTTAAACTTTCATTATAGGCTGGAGCTATAATTGAAATGGAAGGGGAGCTATTTGAAGATAATATTTCTATGTAATTCACAAAACTGTTTTTTCGTTTGTATTCTATTGTTTCTACAGCAGAAATGGCGGCAAGTATGAGATAAGACACTATAGCCGTCATGCTATAAATAAAAAACAAATAATGGATTGTTTCAAATATAATTTGTTCAGTACTGTTTCCCATACTTAATTGTTTTCAATAAAATTAACAATTTTCAAAAATTGTGGATCAGAAGATTCTAATTTAAGCAGATTGAATTTTTCGGTATTAAGGATTTTTAAAATTTTTAATGAGGAAACCTTAATTTCAAAAATTGTATAATGTATGTATTGCATCAGAAACAATTCGTCACTGGTTTCATATAAATTTTCCATCATTTTAAAAAAAGCAATTTGTTCCTCCGGACTGCGTTGCTCTATATTGATTTTCAAAATTTCTTTGGCTTCTGAGGCATTTAAATAACTCAATACTTGAATGGACTCTAGTCTTATTTTTTTATTAATGTGGTACAACAAATAGATTAGTTCCTCTTTTGCTTCAAACTGATTGTACGTTTTTGCTAGTTTCAAAGAAAATATGACTACTGAATCATTAGGGGAACCCAACCAGGATTTAATATTAGAGATATTCTGATTTTCCAGTCTTTGTAGGACTTCTAATAATTGAATCTGATCCCATTCAGACAGTTGTGTTTCTAAAATGTCTAAAAAATTCAGTCCTTCAAAATAAAATAAATTGACCATATACAATTGCATTTCTTTTCGAACCTCTCTTCGGGGATGGTTTATGTGAACAATCACTTCATCATGTGCTTCCTTTACCTTAAATTGCTTTAATTCCCGGATTACTTTGGCAATAATATACCATTTTTTATGCTTTAATTGCGATAAAGTGTAGTTGATAAGACCAGTTTGAAAATAGAGTTTTTGAATAGATTCATCAATTTCTCCTGAAACCTCATTTTTTAACTTTAGCAAAACAGCAATTAAAATTTTTCGTTTGAATAGATCCGTTAGAGAGTCTTTTAATTCATCTATTATCACTTGCTGTTCCGGACTGATCTCTTGTTCTTCATCTCCAGAATATAGATATCGGATTAGAAGCGTTTCATATTTGCTTTCATATTCAGCCGTAATCCGTTCTTTTTTTCTCAGATGGCTTCTCAAATATTTCAAGTATAGTATTAGAGGAAGAAGAATAAGAATAAAAAGACCACTTATCATCCATGCCACTTGAATGATAAGTGGTGACCCATTGAAATAGTCAAGTAAGTAATAATTTGTATTCATATAGCAACCCCAGGGTTCTTTATAGGGACTTGTTAGCGCAATAATCTTTTTACTCTAATCACTAGTTCGTTAGGACTTAAAGGCTTACTCATAA
The DNA here is from genome assembly GCF_003970395.1 of Flavobacterium sp. GSP27. Classification (NCBI taxonomy): domain Bacteria; kingdom Pseudomonadati; phylum Bacteroidota; class Flavobacteriia; order Flavobacteriales; family Flavobacteriaceae; genus Flavobacterium; species Flavobacterium sp. GSP27. Next base: position 181,604 of record NZ_RYDP01000005.1, read on the forward strand.
AATCAGTAGCGCCTAAATCAAATGCTTTAAGAACAATTTCCTCTTGTCCCGCCGATGAAAAAACGATGATTGGGATTTGTAGGTTCAATTTATTTCTTACATAGCTGATAACTTCTAAACCACTAATAAAAGGCATCATGATATCAGTCAAAATTAAGTCAGGATTGTGTTCTTCTATTATTTCAAGTGCTTCTTTTCCATTTACAGCTGTCAGGATTTTATAGCCTTCTTTTTCCAATCGAAACTTTAATAATAATAAAAAAATAGAATTATCTTCAGCCAAGACGATTTTTTTCAAATCACTCATTGTCTACTGCTTTTAATTTTGGGAATAAAGTACGGTTTTTGTCTTTTATTTTTAAGGGGAAAAACAGTATAAGTTCGTCCATTTTATTTAGTTTTTGTACTGTTATAAATTTTTGTTTCATGGATTATATTTGGAAAATCTAAATTAAAATTATTATTAATATTTAATTAAGTAATGAGATTAAAATAATATTGTATTTGTTTTTAACTCAACCTCAGTCTTTATTATAGGTTTGACATTATAATAAGCAACAATATATCGTTCCTATTACTTATATACGCAATCGCATATTGAATAGTTTTTATTTTTAATGAATTAGTTTCTTGAGGTCGGTATCTAACCGCATATTATTTCTTTATGACAAATATTATCTACCTTTCCCCAAACCACCAACAACGGATTCATCTACATTTATAATCCCTTTCATGGAAAATCTTCACTTGATTTCATTGCTTCTCGAACTTTTTACATAAACATTCTTGCTATTTTTTTTTGAACTCCAAATTGAATAGCCATTTGAGATGCAGAAAGACTTTTTGTGGTTGTAGCCATTTCAAAGCAAATGAAAAATGCTTTTCTTAATCCAAATTTCACTTTATGGAATAGCGTATTAGCCATAGTTTATTCAGTATCATTACAAATATTTTAGGTTCTTGCATAGTCTTTGCGAATTTGACTTTTAGTATGACTACAGTTTCTACAAACATACTTCTCTGAGCATTTTATTTTTAAAAGGTATTATTACAAATTTAATCACTATTAAAGCGTTCAGTAAACTCTATAAGGTTTTGACCTTTGGGAATTACCATTTTATCGGTCTTTTATAGACTTTAAATATATGAAATTTAATACTGACCTCAATACTTTTTTATCCAAACAAATTTTTTGTTTTTTTTAAAGTCAAATTTTTTGGTTTGGAGCCATCATTTTAATCGAAAAGAAGACAAAAGAATAGGTGGCTTTCAAGATCCAATAAATAGAATTTTAAAAACACAATTGTAAAGGATAAATATTTTAAGCGAAGATACGCAAGTAGGTTTTCATCAAGTTTAAGTTCGATTTTTCTAAGACTATTTATGACAGATGAAATTTTCGGGTTATTTTAATGTAAACTATTTTACACTATAGAAAAAAAATCCCCTAAAATTAAATTAACTTTTACCCCTGCTAAAATCCCTCGAAAACCCCCAGTCCAAACAAAGCAAAATCATATTTAACAGGATCTATACCATCTAATTTACGAAGGTTTGTATCTAATTCTGACAAGGCTTTTCCATCATTTTGTTTGCGTGTCAAGAGACCTAATTTTCGGGCTACATTACCGGAATGTACATCCAAGGGACAAGATAATGAAGCGGGAGAAATGCTTTTCCAGATTCCTAAATCGACTCCCTTATTATCTTGACGAATCATCCACCTGAGGTACATGTTAATTCTCTTTGCTGCTGAATTGTTCAGCGGATCGGAGATGTGCTTTTGGGTCCTGTGCGGATGCGGAATTTCAAAAAATATTTTCTTGAATTCATGGATGCTTTTTTGCATCGAATGAGTTTCCTGATGTTTGCTGAAAACCACTTCTAAACCACCATGATTGGCATAAACGTGCTGCAAACTTCTGATGAAACTAGCAAAATCCTGTCCGTTGAAAGTGCGGTGTACAAACAATTCCAATTGTTCCAAATCATTTTCTGTATGTGACATGACAAAATCATACGGTGCATTTCCCATTAAATCCATCATGCGATGTGAATTTTTGATAATCATCTTACGGTTTCCCCAAGCAATGGTAGCGCTGAGAAAACCGGCAATTTCAATGTCTTCTTTTTGTGAAAACAAATGCGGGATTTGTACCGGATCACTTTCTATGAAATCGAGTGTGTTGTATTGTAGGACTTTTTCGTCGAGGAAATCTTTAAGTTCTGATGGATTCATTATAGAGGATGACTTTGGATACTAATTTGTTTTAGGAAGTACAGCTAGTTCTTTCAAGGTATAGCCCAGATAGAAACGGCATCCTTTTTATTTTTTCTTTAAAAATAAAAAGATAGAGTGTATAGCTGGAAATAGCTCCTAATTACTAATCAAACCGTCTACCATTATTAGTTTTCTGTCGGCCATATTGGCTAATTCCTCGTTGTGTGTCACAATTACAAACGTTTGTCCCAGTTCATCACGCAGTTTGAAAAATAATTGATGTAGGTTTTCAGCAGAAGCCGTGTCTAGATTCCCAGAAGGCTCATCAGCAAAAATGATAGCAGGTTTATTAATAAGCGCTCTGGCCACCGCCACACGTTGCTGTTCCCCGCCGGAAAGCTCGTTGGGTTTGTGATTCATTCTATGGGAAAGACCAAGATAAGTCAGTAGTTTTTTAGCTTCAATTTCCGTTTCAACTTTGGGCTTATTAGCAATGAAAGCAGGTATGCACACATTTTCTAATGCGCTAAATTCTGGTAACAATTGGTGAAATTGGAATATAAAACCTAAATTTAAGTTTCTGAATTTGGATAAGTTTTTGTCATTCATCGTCAGAATGTCCTCATTGTTGATGCGTAATTCAATTCCGTTTTCAAGGCTTGGCTTGTCTAAAGTACCAAGGATTTGTAAAAGTGTTGTTTTTCCGGCTCCTGAAGCACCAACGATAGAGACAATCTCTCCTTTTTGAATATGTAAATCAACTCCTTTCAACACATGGAGTTGATCGTAATATTTATGTAAATTTTTGGCTTGTATCATTATAATCTATTTTTACAAAGAAACAAAGATTTTCATGATTATGAATTGGAACACCGTTTATTTTCCTTTGACAAACTATAAACTTTAGTTAAGAGTGGATATTCACAACGATTTAATGAATAAATTTGATCTTAAATCATAGGTTATGAATAAAATAATTGGGATTTTTTTAGCATTATTGCCTTTTTCATTTTGTGCAAAAGAAAAAAATAGTACTTTGCCTAAAAGTATAGAAACAAAAAATATGGAAATACAAAACAAAATGGAAGTGGCAACCTTTGCGGGAGGTTGTTTCTGGTGTACCGAAGCAGTTTTTTTACAACTAGACGGCGTGAGCAAGGTAGTTTCAGGATATATAGGCGGAAACACAGTAAATCCTACATATCAGCAAATAGGTACTGGTGACACTGGTCATGCCGAAGCGATTGAAATTACGTTTGATCCTAATAAAATAAGTTTTGGAGAGCTATTGGAAATATTCTTTGCCACACATGATCCTACAACCTTGAACCGTCAGGGGAATGATATTGGGACGCAATACCGAAGTGAAATTTTTTACCACAATCCTTTCCAGAAACAGTTATCCGAGGATTATATGGCTTTGATGACTACGGAAAACACATTTGGAAAACCAATTGTTACTAAAATTTCATCAGCAACGAAGTTTTATGTGGCAGAGGATTACCATCAAAACTACTACAATCAGAACAAAACACAAGGATATTGCAGTTATGTAATCACACCCAAAATTGATAAATTAAAAAAAATATATCAGGATAAACTCAAAAAATAATTGGCACTAGATTTGTACGTATTCCAAAATAAAATCAAAATTCTATGACAGAACAGGTGTCCGTTAGCGCAGAAAGTAGCAAGACCAGAAATCTCTTTTTAGGAATTCTGTTTGATGCCATCGGTATGCTTTCGTTCGTTGTTCCTTTTATAGGGGAGTTTTCAGATGTAATTTGGGCTCCTCTAGCCGGTTTTTTGATGACATGGATGTATAAAGGAACAATTGGACGGGTAGGAGGAGTGATTACTTTTCTGGAAGAAATTTTACCGTTTTCGGATTTTATTCCCACCTTTACCTTAACTTGGATTTACAAGTATGTAATTAAAAACAAAAACGCCTCGTAATTCGAGGCGTTTTTAGTTATTTCTTAAAAATAAATTCTAATCCCATGCGTTTAAGCATCTTTTTTTCGAAAGTCCAAAAGAATTTGAACTGTCCGAACAAAAAGCCTATTAACACTAATAATACTTGATAGATGGGGAAAATTAGAACTAACCGAACAGGAGTAAACCAATGCCCTAATTCTTCGGAAGTAATTCCCAGCCAAAAACAAAAAGGTTCGGACAACCATGCCGATGCGGATCCGGTTATTGCAAAAACAATAAATATAAGGGTAAGTTGGAAATTAGTTTCAATCCCCCAACGCTGTTTCAGTTTGTTCATTTTTATTTATAATCAATACAAAGATAGTGACATTATCTGATGGGGACAAAACCAAAGAATTTTTGTTTATGCATGTTTTGAAAATAAATCATATAATTGTAGATCAAATAATTTACTTCATACCCATAATCAATGTTATGGTCATAATTGATTGTCAATTCATACAAATTGGGATCATAGCGTTGCGGTTGTAACACCCGACTGTTCCATTCCATCACATAAAGTTGGTTTTTGCTTTCCAAAAAAGGTTGGGAATGATAATTTCTTGGAAAAGCCCTTGAGTTAAGCCAAAGGCTAAAACCGGGATCAATAATTATCACCTCGTATTCCAGTTCCTCATTTGCAATACGAACTGTGTCGCTTTGAGCGGCAACAGATTTCTCGGTACTTGGAAATGCAGTTTTAGAAGATGTGCATCCCAAAATCACACAAAAAATGACGATAATGATGCAGTAACTTTTTTTCATGATAAAAAATTGAATTATAAAGTTACGAAAAACAAATCATTGATTGGTAGGATTTTAAACAAAAAAAGAGGCTGTTTGATACAAACAGCCTCTCATTAAATATTTAATTTGAAAAACACTAACCTAATATACTAATAATTTGGGAAGCTAATTCAGTCCCAATTCTATCTTGTGCTTCTCCTGTTGCCGCTCCAATATGTGGAGTCAACGAGATTTTATGATGCATCAAAATAGCCATTTCAGGAGTTGGTTCATTTTCAAAAACGTCTAATCCTGCAAATAATACTTTTCCGCTGTCTAATGCTTTTACTAATGCAACTTCGTCAATAACACCGCCACGGGCACAGTTTACAATTCCTACACCCTCTTTCATAATAGCAAGTGCTGCCTCTCCAATGATGTAACCATCTTGTGCAGGAACGTGTAACGTAATGAAATCAGCTTCTTTGAATAAAGATTCTAATGATTGAGAAACGATTGTGGTCGTGATGGATTGTCCGTCAAAAAATTCGACTTTAACATCTACTTGCGGGATAAAACTATCGGCAGCAATCACTTTCATTCCTAGTCCTAACGCCATTTTAGCGGTAGCCTGACCAATACGGCCAATTCCAACAATTCCCAGTGTTTTTCCTCTTAGTTCAATTCCGTTCGCATAGGCTTTCTTCAAACCGTCAAAGTTGGTATCTCCTTCAAGCGGCATATTTCTGTTCGAATCATGCAAGAAACGAACGCCGGAAAATAAATGTGCAAAAACCAATTCAGCCACTGATTCTGAGGATGAAGCTGGAGTATTAATCACGTGAATCCCTTTGCTTTTAGCATAATCCACATCAATATTATCCATACCTACACCACCACGACCTATGATTTTCAGCCCTGGGCAAGCGTCAATGATATCTTTACGAACTTTAGTTGCACTTCGTACCAAGACCACACTTACATTATTTTCGTTTACAAAATTAGCCACTTGTTCCTGTGCTACTTTTGTTGTTATTACTTCAAATCCACCTTTTTCTAAAGCTAGAATTCCACTTTTAGAAATTCCGTCATTGGCTAATACTTTCATTTGTATTTTATATTTAAAGATTGAAAAATTTAAAGATTCAATCTATGTTGTTTAATGTGTGATTGATTAAAAATTGATTTTTCAAATCTTTAAATCATTCAATATTTTAATTTTTAAATTCCTTTTTCCAAAGCCTGCATTACATCCACTAATACTTGAACACTTTCTAACGGGAGTGCATTGTACATAGAAGCTCTGTAACCACCTACTGAACGGTGTCCGGGCAAACCTGAAATTCCCGCTGCTTTCCACATTGCATCAAATGTGGCAGCATGTGCTTCATCATTTAATAAGAAAGTAGCATTCATGTTCGAACGATCTTCAACAGCTGCAGCGCCTTTGAATAATGGGTTTCTGTCAATTTCTCCGTAAATCAACGCTGCTTTAGCATTGTTTATTTTTTCAATAGCGGCGATACCACCAAGATTTTTCAACCATTGTAAGGTCAACAAGGAAGCATAAACCGGAAAAACAGGGGGTGTATTGTACATACTTTCTGCTTTGATATGTTTAGTGTAATCCAACATGCTTGGGATTATTCTACCACTTTTACCCAAGATTTCTTCTTTTACAACAATCAGGGTAGTTCCTGCTGGTCCCATATTTTTTTGGGCTCCGGCATAAATCAAATCAAATTTAGAAAAGTCTAATTGTCGTGAAAATATATCAGAGCTCATGTCACATACAATTGGCATGTCCAGTGCCGGGAATTCCTTCATTTGTGTACCAAAAATAGTGTTGTTACTCGTGCAGTGAAAATAATCAGCATCTGCTGGTACTGCGTATCCTTTTGGAATATGATTGTAATTTTCGTCTTTTGAGGAAGCAACAACTACTGTGTCACCAAAAAGCTTAGCTTCTTTTATAGCACCAGCTGCCCAGGTTCCGGAATCAAGATACGCCGCTTTTCCGCCCTCTTTCATCAAGTTATAGGGAGCCATAATAAATTCTAGACTCGCTCCGCCTGCCAGAAATAAGGCGCTGTAGCCTTTGCCTTCAAGTCCTAAAAGTTCAATAACCAGTGTTCTCGCTTCGTCCATAACGGCAACAAAATCCTTGCTTCTGTGTGATATTTCTAAAAGGGATAATCCGGAATCATTAAAATTTAAAATAGCTTGTGCTGATTTTTCAAAAACTTCTTGCGGTAAAATACAAGGTCCTGCGCTGTAGTTGTGTTTTTTCATGGTGTAGTTTATGTCCAAAAAATTAAAGTGCAAATTTCGACAATAGGAGTTTAAAAAACGTTAATTAATTCGGAATAATTGTGCTTTTTTCAGCTATATTGTTAACAAAAACGAAATAGTATCGGTATTATCTGCATAATTCCATAATTGGGGATTTTGAGTTTGTCCAAAAGCCACATTGTCATCAATCGTTCTATCCGCTACAACACATTGTATTTGCTCACTTTCTAATTTTAATTTTGTTTTTAATTCATTAATGTCGTCATAAAACTCATAAAAGACACTTGAAATTGGCGAGGCATGACTTTGATCTTCTTTTAAAGTCAGAAATCCATTGTCCAGTAATTTGAAATTACTCATCAGAAAAACCGCCTTATTGTAATCGTAATTGTTAGCATATTTTTCGTAATGAATGACGTCTTGGTACACAAATATGGCTTCAAAAAACGGAACAAACGAATATCCTTTTGGCACAAAAAGTTTAGAAACATTGCGGCAACCCAATCCGAAATAGCGAAAAATATCTTCGCCTAAAGCAGTAAGTTGTTCTTGGGTTTCATTTCCGGTTAAAACCGCTACTGAATTTCTGCTTTTTCTAATAATAGACGGTTTGTCTTTAAAATAATATTCAAAATAACGGGCTGTGTTGTTGCTTCCTGTGGCAATAACGGCATCAAAATTCTCTAATTTTCCATCTACAAAGGTAATATTCTTAGCTAATCCTGGTTGTACTGCAATGATGTATTTAGCTAAAAAAGGTAATAAATGCTGGTCATTTGACGATGTTTTAACCAACACATTATTTCCTGTAATTAGAACCGATAGAAAATCGTGAAAACCCACCAACGGAATATTTCCGGCAAGAATTAAGGCGATGTTTTTAGATTCTTGTATTGGAATAGTATAACTGGAAAGCCATTGGTTTAAGTTCTTTTCTGTCAGAGCTTCTGCCCAAGAATGTATCGAGAAATAGACGTTTTCTGGGGTGTACCAGCCATTATGCGATTGCGATAATTGTATCAAGTCAACAAAAGCATCAAAAAACGCTTCGTTGTGCAAAACAGTCGGATTTTTTAACGTGTTGTTTTCGGAAAACTGACTTAAAAATTTCCCTAATTCAACAAAAACACTTTTTTTTGTTTCTAATGTCATAATGTTTGCTTATGAATAGTTTTGATTGTAATTTTGCACAAAAATAAGCATAATTATGTCGAAAGTCAAAAGTCCTAATGTCAAAAGAACATTTGATATTTTACCTTCGATATTTTGACTTTAAAACAATAAAAAGATGGCAATTATTATAACAGACGAATGTATCAATTGTGGTGCTTGTGAGCCCGAGTGTCCAAATACCGCAATATATGAAGGAGCAGACGATTGGAGATACAAAGACGGAACAAAACTGAAAGGGAAAGTGATTTTGCCTGATGGGTCCGAAGTAGATTCCGATGAAGCTCAAACTCCAATTTCTGACGAAGTGTATTATATTGTACCCGGAAAATGTACGGAGTGTAAAGGATTTCACGATGAGCCACAATGTGCGGCCGTATGCCCGGTAGATTGCTGTATTCCGGATGACAATCATGTAGAAAGCGAAGAGACTTTACTGAACAGACAAGCGTTTTTACACAACGAATAGCAAATAATTTTGTATTATATAAATCCTGAGTCTGATGCTCGGGATTTTTTTTTCTATTTTTTTCGTGCAACAATAACATACGTATCGTAAGCGTAGGTTTTTCTATCGATGGTTTGAATGATTTCAAAGTCATTTAAATATAAAAATAGTTGTATTTCGTTTAAGGTAAAAACACGAACGGTAGAAAAATCATCGGCAATTATTTCTTTTTTATCATTTTTCATGGTGTAATAAAGTGCTGTCCAATCCAGCATGAAATTTTCTAAGGCAGTTGTTCTCCACTTGCTGTTGCGATAGTAGTCTATTCCTTGGTAGGTAGCTTCGTGAAGTGTTACAGGATTTTCTTTAATAAAAGGGATAAATCTATTAGCATCTATAAAGTCAAAAATGAGAATTCCCTCTTTACTCAGATTTTTATAAATAGAACAGAACGTATTATTTAGATCTTGATTTGTTATCAAATAACTGGTAGAGCGTCCCGTAATTAATACGGAATCAACTGGTTTTTGTAGTTTAAAATCCCTCATGTCTCCCAGAATAAAAATCCCGTTTTCATTTCTTTTTTTGGCAATTGCAATCATACTTTGGCTGTAATCCAAACCAATATAATCGATGTAATTTTGTAAAAACCGTTTGGCTAGATTGCCTGTTCCACTGCCAATTTCCAAAACTGTTTTGCACTCGTGTTCCTTAATTAAATTGGTGTAGAATTGATATTCTGCATCATAATCAATAAAAGTTTGGTACATGGCGTCAAAAATTGAGGCCATTTTTCCATCATAAAGATTTGCCATGATAAGATGTTTTAAAGACTAAATTTAGGGAGAATAAATGATATAAAAAAAGAGTTGTCTCAAATTAAAAAGGAGCCAGTCACTATTGTTTGTATTTCCAAGAGGGAAAACCTATGATTCTCAATGACCTATTTCACTCTCAAGATGGTGAGTTTAAAAAATTAAAAATCAGCGCATTAGGCTTTCTTTACGTAATTTTATCTAAATGGGCTTCACAGAGGATAAGATGTATAAACATAGTGGTTTTTTGCGCATAAAGGCAGCGATGGAATAGGAATTTCTTTCTCCAGGAATACCTTCTTGTTTTTCGTATTTGGTTGTGCTTTGAGGATAATTTGATGTATACGCACTTCAATTACTTCGTGAAATAGATGGACTAGCGGCACTAAGTCTTGTCTTGAAGAAGGCTAAAGCTTTATTTGCTTTTGATGAAAGGCTTTAAAAACAGGTTTTTGAAATTACATAGTATGGATTAAAAACCAGAAAATCGTAAAAATAGAATGCTTATTCTGTTAATTTGTATATATAAATAGGCTGTCCTTTTGAGATAGCCTATTTATATTGATCCAAAAAAGGAATTAGTTATACTTTTCCTAAGGTGTATAATTGTTCCATTGTAGGAGTCAAACTTCCGCCTGCGGGTTCTAATGTAATTCCAAAGGCTTCCGCTTCATTAGCATTATTTACTGCAAATAATTTTTGTTCATTTACATCAAAATTTTCTAACAATCCAATGCTGGTAGGAGTCAGTGGACTTAATTTTAACGCCCAAACCTGATATACCATTCCTTCTGGCGGTTCTGGCAAGCCTGCAGCATCAATATAAACCACTTTGGTGTCTTGATTCCAGTATACTTTTGCAAAGGATTCCGGAGCTACAGTTTGCCCTCCAAGAGCTACTACCGTATTTTTAGTATCCCTTACAACGGCTAAACTCGTTTCAATTGTTGTATTTTTTAATTTTAAGACATTAAATTCTTTTTCTAATTTAGCTTTCTCAATTGCTGTAGTAGCAACTTGTGTATTGGTCTGATCCAGTTGATTGTATTGGTACCCAATACCAACTAATAATAGTATAGCTGCAGCCCAACCAATGTACTGAGCCCTGTTATTAGTAGGTTCTAATGGTATGACTTGAGCATGTTTAAGTTCTAGCTTTTCTTTTATTTTTTCGAAATTAGCTACAGAATGAAAAGGTGAAAAGCTGGATGATATAGCAATAATCGCCTTCTCAATGGCAATAATTTCTGCATTTATTTCCGGATTGTTTTTCGCCATAGTGGTAACTTCTTCGTTTTCGGGTTCACTCAATAAACCGTAAACATAAAGTTCCAGAATTCCTGATTCGATATATTCTTTTATTTCCATTATACTTTCAAATAATTTCGTAGGTCATTAATACAATTTCTATTTTGTGTTTTTACAGTTCCTAAAGGTATTGCCAACTCATCCGAAGCTTCCTGCTGGGTGTAACCTTTAAAAAAAAGTAAATCTATTATTTGAATACATTTTGGTTTTAGTCTTTTTACAAATTCCTGCAACCCTATTGTATCCACTTTGTCAGACAGTTTGTTGCTGTCTTCAAAATGATTTACGAAATTATCTGAAGAAAGGTTTTTTTGACTGTTATTAAAATTTTTAGAGCGTAATTTATCAATAGAGGTATTTCTGGCAATGTTTAGAATCCATGTGTAGAACCGGCCCTTACTTTCATGATAGGAATCAATGTTTTTCCAGATTTTAACAAATACATCCTGAAGTACATCTTCAGCTTCTTCTCGGTTTTTTACGAGAACATTGATCACGGAAAATAAGCTTTTCGAATACATATCATATAGATGTGTAAATGCCCTTTCATCTTTCTTATAAATTAATACTAATAATTCTTCTTGGCTCATACTATTTTTTATTTATCTCTTACAAATTTATACAATCTTATTTTACAATTGACCTTTTTTGTGATTAGTAACATTAAAAAAAACAAATTTTAAAATAATTGAATTTTATTTAAGTATTTAAAATATTGATTATAAGTAACTTAATTAAAAAAAATTTTTTTTTTATGGTTTAAAAAAACCAAATCAAGTACTATCCCGTAAATGCTTATATAACTTTTTAAATTTATAATAAAATGAAAAAATCAAAAATGATTTTAGGTCTTTCGCTAGTGGCGGTTTCAGGCTTAATTTTAGTAGCTGCGGATCACATTGATGCTCCTGCTACAGCATCTGGTGGTGCAAATGATATTACTGATGTGTACGCTTTTCAAGGGCAAGACACTAATAATTTAGTTCTTGCTGTAAATACGCAAGGTTTATTAAGTCCAAATGCAACTGGTGCTGCAAAATTCGATGAAAATGTAATGATCGAAATTAATATTGACAATAATGGTGATAATGTTGAGGATTTAGTAATCCAAGCTATCAAAAGAGATGACAAGATGTATTTCTTTGGCCCGGTAGCTCCAGGTACTCCAGGAACTTCAAGCACGATTAAAACGGCTGCAGCCTCTGGAAGTGTTACCATATCTTCTTATGGAGCTGCTGCATTAACTGCAGAGAATAACGGAATGAAATTTTTTGCAGGACCAAGAGACGATCCATTCTTTTTTGACTTAGGTCAATTTAAAGCTATTCTTGCTGGTACAGCTACTGGATTCAAGAATCCTGGAACAGATACTTTTGCAGGGACTAATGTGCTTTCAGTAGTTGTAGAAGTTCCTAAAGCAATGCTAGGTACTTCAGGAACAGTAAATGTTTGGGCAGAAACTAAGAAAAAACAATAACTATTTTAATTTTAAAGTATGAAATCGGAATCTACGATTTTTAAAATAACTAAATACAAACGTCATGAGTAAAACAAATAAATTCAAAATTATAACAATCGCATTAATAACTGCAGTTGTTTCAGTAAATTGTGATAATAATGATTCAGATTCTGTTTCTGAACCAAGTATTGATTTCACAGGTACTTTTGTACAGCAAGATCAAATGGCCAGACCGGCAATAAACACTGTATTTATTGCTTCAGGATCTCCTAAAGATGAATTTAACGGTACCACTCCTTCAGCAATGGGTGCTAAATATCAATCTGTTTTTCAATCTAGATTAATGGCCTTGAATCCAGGGTATACCACTAATGCATTAGGACAAACGGCTGCTCAGTTTACCGGTCTTTTAGCTACAGATGTATTAGGAGTTTCTAAAACAGCAAAAACAACTTTCTTTGATGGAACTAATATTTTGACAGGAAGAGCTTTGGCTGATGATGTAATCGATGTGGAATTATTATTGATTTTTGGTGGATCAGCGGGTACTTCAAATCCAGGGCTTACTAAAGATAATGTGAATTCAAATGATAAAACATTTAGCACAACTTTCCCATACCTAGCTTCTGCTTGGTAGTATTTTCTTAAAAAAACAGAGCGCTTTATTTAATAATCTTCGCTCTGTTTTTTTATTTTTAAAACAAACAAACAAACAAACAAACAAACAAACAAAATAATTAGAGTATGAAAACTTTAAAAATAATTCCATTTTTGGTTTTCACAATCCTATTAATATTCGGTTGCGAGACTAAATCAGAACAAATTACAAATGCAGATGATTACACGAAATATCTGGGTTTAAAAGATAATAAATCAGTCACTTTTGCTAAGAATGAAATTGATTTTTGGCAAAAAAAATTCGACGCAGCACCCAATCAAATCAGTTATTTAAGTCAGATAGCGGCTAATTATAGTACCCTTTTTGAATATACAGGCGATATTAAAAACTTATATAAAACGGAAGAATTATTAGTACAATCGAACGAAGCCTATGATTATTCCAGAGTGTCAACAGTTCGATCTTTAGCAAGAAATTATATCTCTCAGCATCGTTTTAAAGAAGCATTGGTATTAGCTAATAAAGCATTAGCAATCGGTGAAGGAAAAAAAGAAACTCAGAAATTACTTTTCGACGTTCAAATGGAACTTGGGAATTATCCGGAAGCAGTCAAAAATTTGAATGTGATTAGGGATATGAATAGTTTTGATTATTTGATTCGCTTGGCAAAATGGAACGATCACAAAGGCGATCTTGAAACAGCTATCACTTTTATGGAAAAAGCCAGAGATATTGCTGAGAAAGAAGATAATAAGGTGCTTAAAATTTGGTCCTATTCGAACTTAGGTGATTTTTATGGTCATGCTGGCAGAATTCAGGATTCGTATGACAGTTTCTTAAAAACAGTAGCACTAGATCCTAATTATTCCTATGCTCTAAAAGGAATTGCCTGGATTGTTTTTTCGAAAGAAAGAAACACTGAAGAGGCGAATCGAATTATTGATGCTATTGCCACCACACACAACACCCCAGATTTTTATTTATTAAAATCTCAAATTGCTCAATTTGAAGGAAATAAAAGTGAAGAAATAAAAAATAGAAACGCTTATTTTTCGATGATGGAGAAAAATAATTATGGTGCAATGTACAACAAATACAATGCTTTGATTTATGCTGAGGACAAAAATACGGCACAAAAAGCAGTAGAGATTGCTAAGATTGAAGTAGCACACAGGCCCACTGCTGATTCCTATGATTTATTGGCCTGGGCGTACTTAAATGTAGGCGATAATAAAAAGGCTTTAGAAATTGCTCAGCTTCATGTAGCAGGGAAATCCTTTGAGCCAAAGATTCAATACCATTTAGCGATGATTTATAAATCGAATAATTTACCACTCAAAACCAAACCTATCAAGGACGAATTACTTTCTAGTTTGTATGAATTGGGGCCTAACTTTGAGAAAAAGGTAAACCAATTATAATTCATTATGAAAAATATTGTTTTAGTATTGATATCCCTTTTTGGGCTGTCTTCTTACGCCCAAATTCAAAAGGGAAAAATTTTGGATCGTGATGGAAATCCAATTGAAAATGCCTATTTAGTCAATACAAATTCTGAGAGTCATGCCCACACTAATGAATTTGGATTGTTTAGTTTGGATAAAACGATTTTGGGAGATGTAATCAAAATAACTGCTTTAGGGTATAAAAAAACAAATTTCATCCTGAATTTTTCCGAGGAGGTAATTGTGATGGAAGATGATATTTTTAGATTGAATGAAATTGTTATCCAACCAAAACTTTCGGCGATGAATGTCATTTCAAAAATAGATTTAGAAACCACTCCTGTAAACTCGTCGCAGGAAATTCTTCGAAAAGTTCCGGGATTATTTATCGGACAACATGCTGGTGGGGGAAAAGCAGAGCAAATATTTTTAAGAGGTTTTGATATTGATCACGGCACAGATATTGCTATTTCAGTAGACGGAATGCCGGTTAATATGGTGTCTCACGCTCACGGTCAAGGTTATGCCGATTTGCATTTTGTAATTCCGGAAACAGTAGAAAAAATAGATTTTGGAAAAGGAACGTATTATGCCAACAAAGGGGATTTTGCTACGGCGGGATACGTTTCTTTCCAAACTAAAGACAAAATTGAAAAAAGTAGTATTGGTATCGAAGTCGGACAATTCAATACCTTAAGAACAGTTGGACTTTTTAACCTTTTAGGGAATCAAAAAACACAAAGTGCTTATATTGCCACAGAGTATATCCTGACAGACGGTCCCTTTGAATCTCCTCAGAATTTTAACCGAATTAACATATTAGGAAAATATTCGGCTATTTTGAAAGATAACAGCAAGTTTTCCATCTTGGCTTCTCGCTTTTCCAGCAAATGGGATGCTTCAGGCCAAATTCCGCAACGGCTGATTGATGATGGAACGATTTCAAGATTTGGCTCTGTTGACGATACTGAAGGCGGAAATACATCCAGAACGAACTTCAATGCCAGTTTGAGTAAATCTATTGACGAAAATACATTTCTGAAAGCAAATGCTTTTTATTCAAAATATGAATTTGAATTGTATTCTAACTTTACTTTTTTCCTAAATGACCCCATCAATGGGGACCAGATTAAACAGAAGGAAAACAGGGATATTTATGGAATGAATGCTGAGTTGAACAAGAAAACGAAATGGAATGATACCAATGTTTTGTTCCAATTTGGAGCGGGTTTCCGTACGGATGCCACAACTGATACGGAACTTTCGCATACGTTGAATAGAAGAACTGTTCTTGAAAATATACAATTAGGAGATATTGATGAGTCTAATTTGTTTACGTATTTGAACTCTGAGTTTACTTTTGGAAAACTGATAATTAATCCGGCCATTCGATTGGATTATTTCAAATTCAATTATCAGGATAAATTGATGGAAAATTATAAAACAGCATCCGAATCGAAAGTAAAGTTTTCTCCAAAACTGAATTTTATTTATTCACAAAATAACAATTTGCAGTTTTTTATAAAATCAGGAATGGGTTTCCATTCGAATGATGCCCGTGTGGTGGTTCAAAACAATGGGAAACAAATACTACCAACTGCAATAGGAACGGATATAGGGACTATTTTTAAACCATTTCCAAAATTGATTGTCAATGCCGCTTTATGGCATTTGTACTTAGAACAAGAATTTGTTTATGTGGGAGATGCTGGAATTGTTGAACCAAGCGGACAATCAAGACGCATGGGTGCTGAACTGGGATTGCGGTATCAATTGAACGATTGGTTGTTTTTTGATGCGGACGCTAATTATACTTATGCCAGAAGTGTTGATGAGCCCAAAGGACAGGATTACATTCCGTTAGCACCGGATTTTACCACAACTGGCGGATTAAGTTTCCAAAAAGTGAATGGTTTTTCAGGAGGAATTCGGTATCGGTATCTAAAAAATCGCCCGGCAAATGAAGATAATTCGATTGTTGCCAAAGGCTATTTTATATCCGATTTGAATGTTAACTATCAATATAAGAATATGAATTTTGGAATTTCAGTAGAAAATATTTTTGATACTGAATGGAACGAAACCCAGTTTGCCACTGAATCCAGATTACAAAATGAACCACAAAGTGTCGAAGAAATTCATCTAACTCCAGGAACGCCTTTCTTCATGAAAGGAAAAATAACGTATACTTTTTAAATACCACAGTAAGATTTGTTGTTTATTTGTTTGGGAGTCTAGCATTTTTATAATGTTAGGCTCCTTGTTTTTTTAACTGTTGTTTAACAAAAAATTACTTTGACAAAACAAATATTTATCTACTTTTATAAAAAATTTCAATTATGAAAAATAGTGTATTTATAGCTACTTGCGCTTTACTGTTATTTAGTTGCCAAAATCAGGCACAACCTAAAAAATCTGAAATAAATATGAACACAGCTCCAATTGCAAAAGAAACCATTTATCAGTTTAAAGTAGAAGATTTATCAGGAAACAGTTTTGATTTTGCTTCTTTGAAAGGAAAAAAAATCATGATTGTGAATACGGCTTCAAAATGTGGACTGACACCTCAATACAAAGATCTTGAAGCTACATATAAAGAATACAAAGACAAAGGATTAGTGATTGTGGGTTTTCCTGCTAATAATTTTGCGTCACAAGAGCCAGGAACCAATGATGAAATTGCTACTTTTTGTCAAATGAATTACGGTGTTACGTTTCCTATGATGGACAAAGTTTCTGTAAAAGGAGAGGATATGGCTGCTATTTATCAGTTTTTGACTCAAAAATCTAAAAACGGATTACAAGATTCCACTGTAGAATGGAATTTTCAAAAATACCTAATCAATGAAAAAGGTGAATTAGAAAAAGTGATCGCTCCACGAACATTAGTAACGGATCCGGAAGTATTGAATTGGATTAAAGCATAATTTTATGTAACTAATTTGCTAATTATTATGTAAATAATCAAAAGAGATTTTCAGTCAAATGAAAATCTCTTTTTTTTGCTGTTTATAGTATTAATGTAGCTTTGATTAAATTTAACTATCAAGAAATTAAGTTACATTAAGAATCAGAGCTTTGTTTTTCTTAATTTCTTAATCGTTTATTTTTTTCCTTAGAATTTTTCATTTTTGAAAATTTCGGCTACAGCTGCTTCGTAATTCCGAATACTCTGTGCTTTTTTTATTTTCTTTAAAACTTTGTGCGGATTTGAAAACGTAGCCGAAAAGTATTCCCATAAATGGTACATTTTCAGTAAAATATGTGTCGAACCAGAAAGTGATTCGCTATAAATAGCATACAAAGTATCGTGAAACGCACTGAATAATTCTATTTTGTTTGCAGGATATTCTGAAGTATTGTTTTTTATCATACTTGGTAAAAAAGGATCTGATATTAATCCTCGGCCAATCATCCAATGGTCAATGGTTGGGAAGCGTTGCTGCATTTCATGAAATTTAGCCACGGAGGTTATGTCGCCATTGTAATACAATTTATGCTTGGTGTTGTCAACACAATGCTGGAATGCATCTAGATTTACGCCACCTTTGTACAATTGCTTGCCAATACGCGCATGAATCGCTATGTTCTTGATTGGATAGGTATCTAAAATAGGTAAAACATCCAGTATTTCTTCACTGTTTTCATACCCCAAACGCATTTTCATAGAGACAATAATATCCGATTCAGTATGCGCTCTGTGAAGGATAGTATTTATTTTATCGGGATTGCTGATCAATCCGGAACCCATACCAGACTTAGTAACCATAGGATACGGACAGCCTAAATTCCAGTTTAATTCTTTATATCCCAATTCTTGAACGTACTTGGCCACAAATAAAAATTCATCGGCATCGTTTGTTATCACTTGCGGAATCACTTCTAAATCAAGATTATTTTCAGGAAGCAGGTCTCGTTCATACGAAGGTTTTATTACCATCTTTCCGTGCAATCGAATATAAGGCGAGTAAAATGTATCAATTCCTCCAAAAAGTTTGTTTTGGGCATTTCTAAAACGAAAGTCGGTAAATCCCTGTAAAGGCGAGGAGAGTAAGGTGTAGTCCATGAAATTTTTAGTTGTGCAAATATACTATAAAGTGGCAAGTCTTAAAGGTATAAATTTTTTAAAGCCTAACATGTTTAATAAATAAACTATTATATGCTGGTACAAATTCAATTATTCTAAAATCAATTGCATAAAAACGGAACTCAACCAACGATCAAATTTATAGCCGGATTCTTTAATAACGCCAACGGTTTCAAACCCATATTTTTTATGAAAAGCGATACTGCCTTTATTTTCGGAGTCAATAACGCCAATCATTGTATGGTATTTTTGTTTTTTTGCCAATTGAATTAGTTCAGCCAGTAATAATTTCCCAACGCCTTTTCCTAAAAACTCCTCCGCAACATAAACAGAATGTTCTACCGTAAAACGATATCCTATTTTATGACGAAAAGTTCCGTAAGTAGCGTACCCAATTGTTCCATTTTCAGTTTCAGCAACAATAACAGGTAAGTCATTAGTTATTTTGTCTTCAAACCACAATTTATGGGTTTCAAAATCACGGGGCTCATAATCATAAATCGAAGTACTGTGCAGTATTTGGTGATTGATGATCTCCAATATTGTATCTAAATCGGTAAAAACTGCCGGTCTTATTTTGATTTCCATAAAGAATATATTTTGCTTCAAATTTAAGAAAACTATTTAAGATTAGAGAAAAACCTTCACATCTTTGTATCTTTGTTTTTTTCAAACTAAAACAATGATTTACCCTAAAATACCTTTGGCACAAAGCATTATTGAAATCTGTTTGGCCAAAGGAATTACTACCATAATTATTTCTCCAGGTTCTCGTAATGCCCCGCTCACAATTGGTTTTGTAAACAATTCCGCTTTTCAATGTTACAGCATTGCTGACGAGCGTTCGGCTGCTTTTTTTGCATTGGGAATAGCACAACAAACCAAGCATCCAGTGGCTTTGGTGTGTACTTCCGGTTCGGCTTTATTGAATTATTATCCGGCTTTTGCGGAAGCATTTTACAGCCAGATTCCTATGATTGTGATTTCGGCAGACAGGCCCCAAAGCAAGATTGATATTGGTGACGGCCAAACGATTCGGCAGGAAAATGTATTCGAAAACCATTCGCTTTACAATGCTAATTTACTTGAGAATATTTCGGTGGCAAATGATTTAAAAATCAATGCGGCGATCAATGCGGCCATCATTCAAAAAGGCCCCGTTCACATCAATGCGCCTTTTGAAGAACCATTGTATGAAACCGTTTCGGAACTTTCAATAAAAGTGAATAGTATCGCTTCCGCAAAAGTGACTCAGACGATTTCCATTGAAGACGTTTCGGAATTTGCAACAATTTGGAACAATTCCACT
This sequence comes from Flavobacterium sp. GSP27, assembly GCF_003970395.1. NCBI lineage: Bacteria > Pseudomonadati > Bacteroidota > Flavobacteriia > Flavobacteriales > Flavobacteriaceae > Flavobacterium > Flavobacterium sp. GSP27. Next base: position 201,480 of record NZ_RYDP01000005.1, read on the forward strand.
AAAAAAATGATTTTGGTTGGTGTGAATGCCCCAAATGCTATCAACCAAAAAATAATTGAGGCCTTCTCCAAAGACGTGTCGATTGTAGTTTTGACCGAAACGACTTCTAACCTGCATCACGATACTTTCATCAATACTATAGACACAATAATTACGCCTTTTACGAATGCCGATTTTGAAAATTTTAGTCCGGAAATTTTAGTCACTTTTGGAGGAATGGTCGTTTCAAAACGAATCAAGGCTTTTTTAAGAAAACACAAACCAAAACACCATTGGCATATTGATTCTTTAAGAGCTTACGACACGTTTGGCGCTTTGACCAAACATTTTGAAGCAGACCCAAATGTTTTTTTTGATACTTTCTTGCCACTTACAAAAGCAACAGAAAGTAATTATTTTCAGCAATTAGACGCGGTTAAAGTGCTGCGAAAGCTAAAAAGTGATATTTATTTAAACAAAATTCCTTTTTCAGATTTTAAAGTTTTCGAAAAAGTGATGCAGTGTTTACCAACGAACAGTCAATTGCAAATCAGTAATAGTTCAGCAATTCGGTATGCGCAATTAGTAGCTGTTGATCCTTCAATTGAAGTATATTGCAATCGCGGTACCAGCGGAATCGATGGTAGTACTTCTACGGCTATTGGTGCGGCTGTTGCCAATGAAAAACAAACGGTTTTTATAACGGGAGATGTTGGATTTTTGTATGACAGCAATGCATTATGGAACAATTACATTCCAAAAAATTTCAAGATTATATTGATTAATAACGGTGGAGGAGGAATATTTAGGATTTTACCCGGACACAAAGAAACACCGGTTTTTAATACCTTCTTTGAAACTTCACATTGTTTAACTGCGGAACATTTGGCTAAAATGTATGGTTTTGAATACAGTATTGCCAGTGATGAGGCGAGTTTAGCAATAAGTTTGACTGCTTTGTATGCTCAAAATGAAAAACCAAGTATTTTGGAAATTTTCACACCAACCTTGAAAAACGATAGCATTTTACTGCAATATTTTAAAGAGTTGATTTAATTATTTTCGGATCATTGATATTTACCATTTATACTTAATTTATAAATGGGAAACATAAAAAAAAACGTTTGCATAAGCAAACGCTTTTTTATTTATTGTTGTGTTGAACCATCAAGTAAGATTCATTAATAAAAACGTGACTATAAAAAATTACTTTAATTGTTTAAAACGTTCTAGTGTTTTAACGAATTGGCAAAGGGAAAACCGGTAAACTGGAATGTCCTAATGCATCAACTGCTTGAACAGCAAAGAAAAAATTGTCTTTAGAATATGGGATTTCAGCTTTAGTATCTTGTACAAAAATTGTTTTTTCCCAATGTTGGGATGCCGTTTCTCTAATAAGAATGTTGTATCCATAAACCGATTTCCCTTCAGGTGCGGTCCAAACTAAAGTAGAAAAATTAGTCAAATCCTTTACTTCAATTCCTACGTTTGTTGGTGCTTTTGGAGACCAAGCCAAATTACTGAACGTAGCCAAGTTAGAACAGGTTACTTTCTTCATGTATTCAAAGTCCATAAATTCTGCAAGATCGCCGTACTGGATGTTGTTTTCTTTTCGAACATCTTGATGTTGGTGGTCGTAGTTTTCGTTCATTTCACAAAAACGAACAGCTGTAAATCCATTTTGACTGAAAGGAGTATGATCCCCACCACGTAAGAAACGGTCGTTGCGATACACTAAATTAATATCCAGTTGCTCCACATATTGATTGGTAACCGTTTTGATGTATCGCGCTAGTTGTCTGGATGGACTGTCATTATCACGATTGGTCGATTTACGCATTTTTGACTCGGCTTCTGTCTCTAAGAATGGAATTGTTTCACTGAAAACGCGCACTTTAGTATTGTCTCGTAATAAAGTACCGCTGGATAAACTGTTTCCAATCATATCATTGTTGATCATGGCAATAATATTCCATTTTCCCTCTTTGGCAACATCCGCTAAATGCTTAGCTCCGTATAATCCTTGTTCTTCACCAACTACAGCCACAAAAATCAGTGTAAAAGGGAATTCTCTTTGGCTCATTATACGGGCCAGTTCCATCATGGCGGCTACTCCGGAAGCGTCGTCATTAGCACCTGGCGCATCAATTTTAGCATCCATGACATCCGAAGCACGAGAATCTAAATGGCCGCTTATAATTAATACACGATCGTCCGTAGGATCAGTTCCTTTTAAGGTTGCCATGACATTACCCAATTGGCTGTCGGTGGCAATACGTCTTCCATCTGCTTTGATGGTGAAAAAGTCAATAACCGAAGTTAGTCTGCCGCCAGAAGCCAAAGCATATTTATCAAATTCCGATTTAACCCAGCGTTGCGCTGCGCCAATACCGCGAGTGTTACTTTTTGTGTCGCTTAGGGTATGTCTGGTTCCAAAAGACACTAGTTTTCGGACCGTAGCTTCCATATTTTCCGATTGTACCTCAGCCACCATTTTTTTTATTTCGGGATCATCGACGGTGGTTTGTGCGTAATTGGCATGAGTAATGAATAATAGTAGGAAGAAACAGAGAATTGAGGTTGATTTCATCTAATTTTTTTTAGTTTTCTCAAAGTTAGGGAAAAGGAAAAGATTTTAGGCACAAAATTGTGCTTTAGTGTTTCATTGCTAGAACTTGCGCAATCGCTTTTTCAGCCAGAGGCGCCATTACCTGATAGCCCAATTTATTAGGATGTACTCCATCACCGGAATAGGCAGCTTTTAATCCGTTGCTCTCATCGACCATTGCTGAAAAATAATCCAGGTAGATAATTCCATTCGCATCAGCATATTTCTTTAGTAATTGATTAAGCTCCATAACCTTTTCAGCCGGATTTTGATTGGGTTTCCAAGGAAAATCAAAAGCGGGTAATACGGAACACAAAATAACTTTGATCTGGTTTGCTTGTGCCAATTCAACCATCGAAATAATATTGTTTTCAATCCTATCTAATGTTGTGGGGCCTGTATTTCCGGCAATATCATTGATTCCTGCTAAAATGAGTACTGCGGCTGGCTGTAAAGCAATAACATCAGCTCTGAAACGGATGAGCATTTGCGGGGTTGTTTGACCGCTAATACCCCTATTTATATATGGTTTTCCTGAAAAGTATTCAGAATTGGTTGCACTCCAGAATTCGGTTATGGAATCACCCATAAAGACAATTCGTTGTTGTCCAGCTGCTGGTGGTTTCAGCGCAACATTCTGCTCTTGGTATTTGCTTAAATTTGGCCAGTCCTGCGCCTGTATTGTTTCTCCCATAACGATTGATAAAAATAAGATGCTGTAAATAAATTGGATGTTTTTCATTTGTAACCGGATTAGAAATTTTGAAAACAGTAAATAAGTGGTAGTGCAGTAAAACGCAACAACCTTCCATTCTTATCCGAAAGATAGAGAAAAGGAAGGTTGATTTTATAGTGTATTGGTATTTAATCAAATAAATCGGAAGACAAATACCGATCGCCTCGGTCGCAAATGATAGCGACAATCACACCGGACTCTATTGTATTTGCTATTTTTAGTGCTGCAGCCACGGAACCGCCACTACTCATTCCTGCAAAAATGCCTTCTTCAAGTGCCAAACGTTTGGTCATAGCACGTGCTTCCTGTTCCGAAATTTCAATGATGGTATCTACTTTTGAAGCATCAAAAATTCTAGGTAAATATTCTTGAGGCCATTTTCTGATTCCCGGAATCTGCGAACCGTCGCTGGGTTGCGCACCAATAATTTGAATTTCTGGATTCCGCTCTTTCAAATACGTTGACGTTCCTATAATTGTCCCTGTAGTTCCCATTGCTGATATGAAATGGGTTACCGTTCCTTCCGTATCATTCCATATTTCCGGACCTGTGGTTTTGTAATGTGCTTTCCAGTTGTCATCATTAGCAAACTGATTGAGCATTATGTATCCGCCTTCGGCTACCTTTTTATCAGCATAATCTCTGGAACCAATTATTCCGGTGTCAGCAGGCGTTAGAATGACCGTAGCTCCATAAGCACGCATAGTAAGCGTACGTTCTATAGTGGAATCTTCCGGGAGTATCAATTCGATTTCGATATTGAATAATTGGGCAATCATCGCCAAAGCAATTCCGGTATTGCCGCTGGTTGCCTCAATTAACTTGTCTCCTTTTTTGATTTCTCCTCTTTCTAATGCTGATTTGATCATGTTGTATGCCGCACGATCCTTTATGCTTCCGCCTGGATTATTTCCTTCGAGTTTCAGTAAAAGTTTTACCTTGTCATTTTGTATCAAATGGGTAGATTCAACTAAAGGTGTATTGCCTATTAAATCTAGTATTGTTTGAGATTTCATGCTATTGGGTGTGTTGTGTTTGATTTGTAATAATCCGAGTATTGACTAAATTTGATAAGTATTCGTTTATAAAAACTATTTTTAACAAGCTTATTTTAAAAATAGCAACAACAATAGCAGAAAGGAATATTTTTATAATTCAGTGGCATTTTCATGGTTTTTAAAACGAATGGTAAAGGTATTGAACAATTTTGGATTATTTGTTTTTAGTCAATAAAGCTATCTTGTTTATTGCTACATTTTTGTTAAATTTATCGCTTTTGAATGCAATTGAAATTTTTGTTATATCCGTTAATTGGAATTAATAAAAATTAAATCAATAGCTTTTTTTACAATTTTAAGATATAAACAGCTATTGCTAGACTGTTTATATTTTCAAGGTATACAAATTGATTATTAGTTTCGATAGAAGTGTTTTTTAAATTAGCCAATAAATAACTAGCTATGAAAAGTAATTCGACTTTTATAAGTGACATTTCTAAAAAGGTATTCCCAATAGCGGATAAAGTAGCTGCTAAGACCATACGGAACCCAATATTAGCACTTATTCAAAATGATTATCCTGATTTTGATGCCAATAAATTATTAGCAATAAGTGAACTTAATAGGTATCGGGAAAAATATATTTCGAATTATTTATTGGTCGAAATAGGGGAATTGTCTAATCTGGAGGCTAAAGTAATCGGTTCCTTAAGCGAAGATAAATCGCTGGTGAATACTGTAGAGGATGAAAATGGTGATCGAACCGTAGGGCAAAAAGTGGCAGACAAGGTAGCTGCTTTTGGCGGAAGCTGGAAATTTATCATTCTTTTTGGGGTGTTTATCTTGTTGTGGATTTTGGCTAATATTTATATTCTGCTGAATAAAGGTTTTGATCCGTATCCATTTATTTTATTAAATTTAATTTTGTCCTGTTTGGCTGCACTTCAAGCACCGGTAATTATGATGAGCCAAAACCGTCAGGAAGAAAAAGATCGGGAAAGAGCTAAAAAAGATTATATGATTAATTTGAAATCAGAACTTGAAATCAGAATGCTTCATGAAAAACTGGATCATTTGATTATGCATCAGCAAGAAGAATTAATTGAAATTCAGAAAGTACAAATCGAAATGATGAATGATATCCTAGCCCGAATCAAATAATTGTTGTTGCTGTAAAGGGGATAAAAAGAAACTCATTAGTAGTGTTTAAAATAATACCCTGCAATCATAAAAACACCATTAAGGACAGCGGCGCCGATAATTATTTTTTTGTAGTTTCTGTTGGTGTCTATGAAATTCAAAGCCAGAATTCCCAGAAATAATAAGGTCGTGAAAATTGCCGGATACCTATCGAAGGCACCTCCAAAATCGCCTTGTAAAAGCAATAAAAATCCTCGCTGAAAACCACAGCCCAAACACTCTATTCCAAAGAGTGTTTTACTGAAACACGGGAGCATGTATTTTTCTAGATTCAATTTTTTTTCTTTTTTACAAGTATACGTAAAAGTAAGAAATTTTATCAAGAGTAAATAGAGTAATTTTAAATTCAGTACTTTTGGAATCTGATATTTTAAAAGATGAAAAAATATATAATCCCCATAATGATTCTCGCCATCACAGTTGCTTTATACGAGCAGGTGAGTGCCGAAAAAAACGTGTACATCATGGTTGTTGCAATTGTAGTTTTTATGATTGGAATGATGCAGTTGAGTGCTAAAACTCCGAGTAAAAATCAAGAAAAAGAAGACGAAAATGTTCAATAAAGGAGATAAAGTTTCCGTGCTGGATGAAGCGATGAATGGGATAGTGTTGTCAGTCAAAGACCAGCAGGTTACGATAGAAACGGAGGATGGTTTTACGATGACATTTATTGTCAATGAATTACTTAAAATAAACGATTCCAGTAACTTAATGGATTCAATCAGAAGAATAAATGTAAGTGAAATTGCAAAAGAGAAAGAGATCCCAAAACCCCGTAGTTTTGTAAAAGAAAGGAAATCTAAACACGAAATTCCAGCTCCTGAATTTGATTTACACATTGAAAAACTGGTGCCTAATAAACGCGGAATGTCGAATTATGATATTCTGACGCTACAGACTGAAACAGCAAAACGCCATATTGAATTTGCGATTAAAAATCGCATTCCAAAGATTGTTTTTATACATGGAGTCGGGGAAGGAGTCTTGAAAGCAGAGCTAGATTTCTTATTGGGACGGTATGATAACATCGCTTTTCAAGAAGGTAATTATCAAAAATACGGTCAAGGAGCAACAGAAGTTTTCATTAAGCAGAGCGCTATGTAAGCTCATTTTTAATTTTTAATTCCAAAACGAAAGGTCTGATTTAAGATGATTTCTCCTTTGAAATTCTCTTAAATTAGACCCTTTTTTGTAACCATGAAAACAACTTTTTCTTATCTGAAATTATAAGTTTTTTGGCCCCTAATTGGTAGTCAATAAATCTCCATAAATATAAGCATCACCTAGAATAAAATCACTGTTTCCTTTCTTCATTTTTACTTTTTTTAGCACTACAGTATGTCTAAAACCTGATCCATTTGTTGTAGTTGTTACTTCTATAATACCGCTGGTATTTGCTATTCCTGACACTCCAATCCATTCTTCACTAAATGTCGGAGTAGTAGGAAAAGTAGTATTACAAAAATAATTTCCTGTAACCAAGCCAGAGAATAAACGATACGTCAGTTTGTTTTCTGTGTCGCCTATCAATCCGGTTCTAGGAGTGTTCAGCGGTGTTACGGCATTCACGATTAAACTGGCATCAATATCCAGAATTAGCGCTTCACTGCTGTTGTAATCGTATAATTGTTTGGAAGTAGCACATTGTTCCAATGTTTTATTGAAACTAAAAGGCAGCGGTGTTGCTGCTATTTGATAGTCTCCAAAAAAGAATGTTTCGTACACTTGCGTTCCGTTTCCTTTATCAAAAGTGATGTTTTTGAACTTTATATTATGATTGTATCCTGTAATTTTAGTACTGTTATCATCAGGATTTAGGGGTTTTATTGCCGTTGTAGTTATTACAATTTTCCCGCCAGTTGCGGTCCATTGGCCTGTAACTGTAGGTGTTGCCGGAGGAATAGTTTCGCAAATTGTAGCATTTGTGACAGTTCCGTTATAAAAACGGTAAAAAACTCGATTTGTACCATTGATATCCAGTTCTTGCACACTTGTTTCTGTCGGAAAAACAACATTTTTTATTTCAAGAATTAACGCTTCGCTATCTTTTAATTTATAAATGATCCCATTTGTCGTGCAATTTTGTGTGGCTACATCTTCAAAAGTGATGGTTTCTTGAATTAAATCTCCATCATCACATCCGTTTAGGAGCAATGCAAAAACCAACAGGCTAACAATTCTTTTCATTTTATAAAATTTAAAACAAAAATAGAATTTTTAATTTATTCCAAATGCATAACCGCTTAAAAATAGATTATTTAACAGGATATTGTGTTTTAGCAACTATCAATTAAGTGATAAAGTACCTGTTTTAATAGTTATAAAATTGAAAGATAGTGAGAATTTAAAGCCGATTGAAATCAGTATCTTTGTCTAAATTTAATACGATAGATGAGACTTAACAAATATTATTCGGCTGCTTTTTTAGCTTTTTTTGTTTGGGGTTTTTTTAGTTTTGCTTTAAAGCCTTTACACAATTATCCGTCGCTGGATATATTATTTTACCGAGTGTTTTTTAGTGCCATTACCATGGTGTTGATCAATGTTGTTTTCCGTAGAAATGTAATGCGTAAAAACTGGAATCACTTCAAGACGATACCTCCCAAACAACAGAAGAGTGTTGTTATGCTAACACTTGGCGGAGGTATATTTCTCTCCTCAAACTGGTTTGTTTACATTTATGTGATGAATCACGTAAGTGTAAATGCGGCTTCGTTGGCGTATTTAATTTGTCCAATTGTAACAACTGTTTTTGCCTTTTTCATGTTGAAAGAAACGCTGAGCAAATGGCAGTGGATTGCTGTTTTAATTAGTGTATTTAGTTGCGTTTTATTATCCTTTAATCATTTTCAGGATATATTCTACAGTCTTATTACGGCTGCTACTTATGCGCTGTATTTAGTGAGTCAACGTAAAAATAATGATTTAGATAAATTCCTCAGCCTGACGATTCAATTGATTTTTACGGCACTTGTACTGCTCCCTTTTTATCCAAAATACAGTGGAACAATTCCTGTAGAGCCTCTGTTTTACGGCTACATGTTCCTGATTGTGGTTTTTTTTACGATTATCCCTTTGTTTCTAAATCTTTATGCGCTCAAAGGAATCAACTCTTCCGCGGTGGGAATTATGATTTATATTAACCCGATTATTAATTTCTTGTTGGCTATATTTTATTATAACGAGCAGGTTAGCTCGCTTCAATTGTTTTCTTATTTGCTGATTTTGGTTTCAATTGTTGTTTTTAATGAAAAACTGCTTTTTCCCCGAAAATTAAAACTCGTCCCTTCAGAAATACCAGTTTTAAAATAATTTTATAATTTAAAAAATGAAAAAAGTATATCTCGATAACGCTTCTACAACTGCTATTCGTCCCGAAGTAATCCAGGAAATGACTAAAGTATTAACGGAAGATTATGGAAATCCATCTTCAACGCACAGCTTAGGGCGTTCTGCAAAAAATGTTCTGGAGCTTTCCAGAAAGTCAATTGCCAAAAACCTGAATGCCACTGCGCAGGAAATAATTTTTACTTCCTGTGGTACCGAGGCCAATAACTGGATTCTTCGGTCAGCCGTTAAGGACTTGAAAGTGCAACGAATCATTACCAGTAAAATCGAGCATCATGCGGTTTTGTACACGGCTTTAGTTTTAGAAAAAGAGTATGGAATTCAGATTGATTATGTAGCAATAAAGCCAAATGGAGCAATTGATATTACTGATTTAGTGGAGTTATTATCACAGGATAAGAAAACATTAGTCAGTTTGATGCATGTGAATAATGAAATTGGAACTGTTTTAGATTTAGAACGAATAAGCCGTATTTGTCAAGAGCACAGTGCTTTGTTTCATTCGGATACCGTACAGTCCATAGGGAAAACCGGCATAGATTTGCAAAATTTATCTATAGATTTTATCGTGGCCAGTGCGCATAAATTTCATGGACCTAAAGGCGTTGGTTTTGCATTTATTCGAAAAAATTCAGGAATGCAACCCTTGTTTTTTGGTGGCGAACAAGAGAAAGGATTGCGCGCCGGGACTGAGGCTCTACATCAAATTGCAGGAATGGCAAAAGCTCTGGAACTTTCATACACCAATTTAGAAACGGAACGAAAGCACATTTCTGAAGTACGGAGTTATTTAATTACCAAGCTTGAAATTGATTTTCCAGGTTTCGAAATTAATGGGAATAGCGATGGTTTTTACACGGTTTTAAATGTTTTACTGCCTTTTTCAGACGAAAAGACAGCGATGATTTTGTTTCATTTAGACATGAAAGGGATAGCAGTTTCCCGCGGTAGCGCCTGCCAGTCCGGGAGTATAAAACCGTCTCATGTATTAGCCGAAATGCTTTCGAATGACGATTTAAAGAAACCAAGTTTGCGCATTTCATTCAGCCATTATAATACTAAAGAAGATATCGATTTGCTTATTGCAGCTTTGAAAACGATATAAAAAATCTGCTGTAAAGTAGTTTCTTCAGTAGTATTAACGTATTTACCACCTAGTTTTGGATATTTATAATGAAATCGATGGCTTTTCTGCATATTTTTCCATGATTAAGCGCGCTTTAAAAAAGCATAATGCAGATTCAGAACCTTGATTAATGTTGATGTATTTGTCTTTTGTGATTAATAGACAGTTGCCGAGTGTTAATTAAAAAAAAAGTGTAAGCTGCAGTTCAATTACAAGTTATTCACCTGTTTGTTTAGAAATATGAATGGATTGCCCCACTAATTTCCAGTGTCCATCAATTTTTTCTAATAACCGAATTTCATACGAGAACGTTTTTTTACCATCTTTGGCCGTTGACTCTTCGTTGTGGCTTACCCAGGCGTTGTCCTTATGAATACTCATTTTGTAATTTGTATTTACAGAATAGCCACCGTTACCCATTGCTTCCGGATTTGTATTAATCATAGCCGTAGGCGGAATGTCGAGTACGGTTCCGTCTCCAGTTGAAATTAATATTCGGCTGTAGGGCTGAATGTACCAGCAGTCCGTATGTCCCTTGCTGTCGCCAGCTCTCCATGTGGCAGACTCTTTTTCAAGTAGTTTTTTGATGCTCTCAGATTCATCATTATTTTGACTATAACCTATCAAATTTAGTGCTAGTATAAGATAAAAGGATATTGTCCATTTCATATCAGGCCTGTTTTTTAGAATATTATGTTTTTCGTTTTTATGGGTAAAATCAGCTAAAAACATGTGCTTTCAAGAATTTTAAGGTTCTTTACGAACGTAAATATATAATTTAATCCTATGAAAACAAATAGGATTTCATTTTTGTGCGTTGTTGTATTAAGAGAGAGTTTTACAACAGCTGCAAAAAAAGACTCTTGACACTATCCCGCTAATTATCACTGATTAACCGGATTGTGTTTAAAAAAATCCGGCTAGTCTAGTGGTAATATTAATTAAAGAAAGGTCGCTTTATTTTAAGGTTTTAGTATCGGATCCTACTAACTTGCATCAAAAAAGCACTGTTTTTTTAATGCGACGAAGGTTCATAAATGAGTCGTAAAAAGGAGCTAAACCGCTGGTTTTCTCTATTTATAGGAATTCCGGTTACTATGCCTATTAGTAAATTATCTGTAATTTCTACTCTCATTTGAGGTCGGATTGTCATATCAAAATCAGCATTATTAATTTCTTTGTTAAACTCCAGTCCAATAAAATTTCGCGTTCCGGGGATCATGTAATGGATATTTGAATTAATCTGCCAGTTCGTCTGTGTTGTATTATCTGAAAAGTGGTGCGTAAATTGTGGCCCGGTGTATAAAAGGGTATGAAAATTTTGTCCCCAGCGTTTAGCAATCACCAAGAACGGATTATATCCATTTCCGGTTATCAAAGTACTATTGCTGTAGTTGTTAAAATTGGGTAATAGAAATTCGTGAATATAGCCAACAGCCATTGATATTTTCTTTTTTTCTGAAACAAAAAAGGTATATTGTGCCGCTAGTTTTATACTATTCAGGTTACTTCCCGGCGAATTTCCGTTGCCGGAAGTAGGGTAATAAATTGAAAAAGGCAATTCTACTTCAAGTCCTAATCGATCAATTGGAGCCCATTCATATTCTAGCAGTGCAGTATATTCATCATGAGTGATATTGTCTGTCAAACCGAGACCTAAATTCCATTCTTTTTCTCCTTTTCGGGCTCCCAAATCTCTAATGAGATCGATGTACAGAGGTTCAGCATGTAACACTTTTGGACGTTTTTTTTTGCCTTCAATTTCTTGAATGTAAAGACTGTCTTTGATCGTATTTTGTTGGTTTTTTTCTGTTTGTGCTTGAGAATGTGTACCCGTAAGTACCGTTAATAGCAGAGTAAATACCGCTGTTTTTAAATATTGAAGAGCCATTTTAATTTGTTTTATGTTTTAGTATACGAATTGCAACCCTAGTTTTCATGAGAAAATAAGGCAGGGATTAATGATCTAAATAACAAATTAAATGTCAGGGGGAGGCGTGTGTATTTCAAAATACGGGGTCGGAGGAATCGAATTTTGTTCAGCTAATTCCCCCTTTTTTAAATATAAATATTTTTTATAAAGACTAATTGCACTGTTTGGTACTACAAAAAAATCTATAAAAAAAGCACTTTTTGCAGCAAAATCTTGATTGGTATCATTATCATCGTATTCAGGTATGGCATTTTCGAATCCTAATATTTTTTCAACCACTATTTCAATAATGCTTTCCAGATCATTGTGGGTCAGATCCTCAGGTAAATAATTTGGTTGCGCATCCGGGGAATCAACAAAGCAGTTCAGCAGGTATAACGACATGAAACCCCAAAAATATCGAGTTAAAAGAGTATGTCGAATTTGTTTAATCATTTTGCATAATTACACTATTTTCTTGCTTAATAGTTGTAAATTTTCGTTAAAGTCGATTATAATTTAAGCGAGTCGCCATCTGCCAAGTGTTTAAAGGGTGCTTTTCTGGATTATTTTAAGTTTAAAAGAGAAAATATGGTACTAGTGAAATTTCCTTTGGTTGTAACCGTTTTACGGATCTGTTTGCAAGCAGTTTTTGTTTTTAATAATACGTTATTGGATTTTATTTCTAAATTTTTCTAAAATGATTAAAATATTCATCAATGCGTATCATCATTCCAGTCAGAATCTTCTTCAGTTGTTTTTTTGAAATCTTTATTCAAGAACTGTTTGTATTTCTTTTTGTCTTTTTGATTTTTTCTGATGAGAAATACTATCAAAGCAATTCCGAAGAAGAGTACAAGTCCAACTATTACCCAATTGATTTTCATTGTTTTTTTGTTTAATACGTAAATTAACAATCTGACATATTCACGGTGATGGCTAATCCGCCTTCGGAGGTTTCTTTGTACTTGTTGTTCATGTCTTTGGCGGTTTGCCACATCGTGTCCACGACTTTGTCTAAAGGGACTTTGGCATTTTTCGGATCGGTTTCCAGGGCTAACTCAGCGGCATTAATGGCTTTTATGGCACCCATAGTATTTCTTTCGATGCAGGGAATCTGAACCAAACCGCCAATAGGATCACAGGTCAACCCCAAGTGATGTTCCATGGCAATTTCGGCAGCCATTAAAACCTGTGCAGGAGTTCCGCCCATCAATTCGCATAAAGCGGCAGCAGCCATGGAAGATGAAACGCCTATTTCGGCCTGACAACCGCCCATTGCCGCAGAAATGGTAGAACCTTTCTTGAAAATACTGCCTACTTCACCGGCAACCATCAGGAATTGTTTGATTTCTTTTTCTCCTGCATTGTGGTTTTCAATCACTAAATAATACATTAAAACGGCCGGAATTACGCCTGCGCTTCCATTTGTTGGGGCTGTGACCACGCGTCCTAAAGCGGCATTTACTTCATTTACCGCAAGGGCAAAACAGGAAACCCATTTCAGGATTTGGCGGAATTTCACTTCTGTTTTTCTGATCTCCTCAAGCCAGGTTTGAGGGGAATTATAATTGGATAAACCAATTAGTTTTTGGTGCATGTCAAAAGCACGGCGACGCACGTTTAGTCCGCCGGGAAGAATCCCTTCGGAATGACAACCAATGTACATGCATTCGAGCATCGTGTGCCAAATGCGTATTAGTTCCTGATCGATAACTGCTTCGGAACGCATTGATTTTTCGTTTTCATAAATGATTTCCGATATCGATTTGTTTTCTTTTATGCAATAATCCAGTAGTTCTGCCGCTTTCTCAATTGGATATGGAAAAGCACATTTTATTTTAATTTTCTTTTTAGCGTTGATGCGTTCTTCTTTTACTACAAATCCGCCACCAATAGAATAAAAGGTAGAAACGTATTGACGATCATCAGTCATATAGGCTGTGAAAGTCATTCCATTGGCATGAAAGGGAAGGAAGTTTTTATTAAAAACGATATCTTGGAGGAAATAAAAAGCAATTGGCTTTTCGTTTCCTAAGTTGATTTTGTTTTTTGATTCAATGGATTTGATAATTGCATCAATATTTTCTATGGGAATGTATTCTGGATCTTGTCCGCTCAAACCCAGCATTACGGCTAAATCCGTGGCGTGTCCTTTACCGGTTAAGGAAAGGGAACCGTATAAATCTATTTTCACCCTGTTGACCGCATGAAGTAAATTTTCGTTTCGCAATTCACTAAGAAAGCGTTCGGCAGCTCTCCAAGGCCCAAGTGTGTGTGAACTCGAAGGTCCAACACCAATTTTTAGCATATCAAAAACGGAGATACATTCTTCCATGTTAAGTGTGAATTTTTGTTACCTGCAAATATAATAGAATGTAGCAAGGATACGAATTGAAAATAGAATAATATTGTTTTTTTAATAATTAATATTGCTGTATTGTTAGTATTCTTCAAAAAAAAGGATTTAGCAAAACTAATACTTTGTTAAAATCAATATTTCTTTAATCCAAAATTTAGCTTGTGCAATACTTTGTAAATGGCTATTTTTGAAGCTTAACTAACCCAAAACAATATGAAAAAGATTATTTTTTCTTTTTATCTACTGCTAACTTTGGTGCTGAGTGTTCATTCGCAAGTGCAAAGTCCTTCTGAATTTATACCCAATTACGGAAAACAAATAACCTATTACCATCAGACTGAAAATTATTTTAAGCATCTTACGGAAAAGTCTACTTTTATCAAACACCAGAAATATGGTGTAACGCCGGAACAAAGGGATTTGAATGTATACTTTATATCGAGCCCGGAGAATTTGGCTAATTTGGAACAAATTAGGAATAACAATTTGGCAGCCATTGGTTTATCCGAAAATAAATCACAAATGATTGGCGATAAATTAATTGTTTGGTTGAGTTTTAATGTGCACGGAAATGAATTTGCCGGAACCGAAAGTGCTATGACCGTGGCGTACGAATTAGTAAATCCTTCGAATGCCGATACTAAAAAGTGGTTAGAGAATACCATTGTAATACTGGATCCATGCATCAATCCCGATGGATATTCCAGATACGGAAATTGGTTAAGAGAAATTTCAGGTAAAAAAACGCATCCGGAATTGTCAGACAGAGAGCACATGGAAGTGTGGCCGGGCGGTAGATACAACCATTATATATTTGATTTAAACAGAGACTGGGCGTGGCAAACACAACCGGAAACCCAACAGCGTATTGCGTTGTACAACCAATGGATGCCACAAGTTCATACAGATGTGCATGAAATGGGATACGATTCTCCGTATTTTTTTCCACCCTCAGCGGAACCTTTGCACGAATATATTGAGAAATACCAGAAAGATTTTCACTACACTTTAGGTAAAAATATTTCTAAAAAATTTGATGCTCAAAACTGGATGTATAACACCGGTGAACGTTTTGATTTGTTTTATCCAAGTTATGGGGATACGTATCCTACATACAATGGCGCGGTTGGTATGACGATGGAACAAGGCGGAATAGGTGCGGGGAGAGCCGTTACTATGGGCAACGGAATCACCTTAACGATACAAGACCGATTGACACATCACGCTACGGCAGTCCTGACGGTGGTAGAATCAGCCGCCGCACAAGCGGATGTTTTGCTGAAAGGTTTCAGAGGTTTTATGAATAATTCCCGAAAAACAGTGAAGGGAAATTATAAAATGTATGTGATGAAAAATAATCCGAAGTTGGTTCAAATGGCGGATTTGTTGAAAAAAAATAATGTAGAATTCAGTTACGCTGATGCCAGTCAAAAAGTATCCGGATTCAATTACAATACAAAAACAGATAAAGGTTTTACGATTGAACCCAATGATTTAATTGTAAAAGTAGATCAACAAAAAGCTGTTTTAGCACAAGTGCTTTTTGAACCGGACCAAAAGTTGAATGACAGTTTATCGTATGATATTACCTCTTGGGCTTTGCCCTTGGCATACGGTGTTGAAGGCTATGCGTTAAAAAATAGTCTGGACATAAAGACTAAAGCAACTATTGAAGTGAAAGAAAAGATCGTTCCTAAAAATGCTTATGCGTTTCATATTCCTTGGAATAACAGAATTTCAGCTCAGGTGTTGTCTTTGTTGCACCAAAATAATATCAAAGTGAGGTCTGCGATGAAAAAAGCCATTTTTGGAGATGTGATTGTAGAGCCGGGTGGACTGTTAGTGACCAAAGCGGATAATCCTAAAGTGGTTGATTTTGAAAAAACGATTAGTGAACTCGTAAAAATAAAAACCGATTATAATTACATACTTACAGGTTTTTCGTCTAATTCTAAAGATGTAGGCGGCGAAAATTTTAATTTATTGAAAGCGCCTAAAGTAGTTTTATTATCCGGAAAAGGGGTGGGCTCTACAGAGTTTGGTGCCGCTTGGTATTATATGCAAGAAACTATTGCATATCCGGTGAGTGTGGTTGAAGTAAATAATTTCAATAGATTTAATCTTTTTAACTACAACACACTGATTTTAGCAGACGGATATTATGATTTTTCAGATGACCAACAAAAGAAAATTGGCGAATGGATTAAAAACGGTGGAAAAGTGATTGCAATGAATAGTGCGCTTACCCTTTTTGAAGCAAAAGAAGGATATGCGTTAAGTCCTTTTGCAACTGAAGAAGACAAATTAAGCTCTGAGAAAGCCGCTGAAGAAGAGGAACTAAAAGAACGCTTCTTAGATTTTCAGGATTCAGAACGCAGGTATATTTCTAAATCGATTCCCGGAGCCATAATTGAAAACCTATTGAATAAAACACATCCCATGTCTTTTGGTTTAGGCGATACATATTTCAGTCTAAAAACGGATGACAGACATTATTCACTATTGAAAAAAGCCATAAATGTTGCTTATGTTCCTAAAGATTATAAGAGTTATGGTTTTGTAGGTAATGAAATCAAAAAGAAACTGAACAATACCGTGAGCTTTGCAGTTGATAAAAAAGGCGATGGATCTGTAATTTATATGGTAGATAATCCATTATTCAGAGGTTTTTGGGAAAATGGAAATCTATTGTTCAGCAATGCATTGTTCTTAGTCAATTAAAGAGTGTACAAGATAGGTTACATAAAAAGAGCACGAGGTATCGAGCTCTTTTTTGTTTCATTGTTTTTCTAAAAAGGATAACCAATTGCAAGATTGAAAACTAAATTTTCTTTTCTCCAGGCACTATTTCCCAGACTGATTTGATCTAAAACCCAGCGATCTCCATTTGGTAAATACGGTTTGCGTAACGGGAAAGCAAGATCTGTTCTCAGAATCAGAAAAGAGAAATCAAAGCGTAATCCGGCTCCAACTCCAACGGCCAGTTCATTCAGGAATTTTTTGGAAAATTTTGCTCCCGGTTTATCCGGATTTTCATTCAGTAACCAAATATTTCCGGCATCTAGAAACAAAGCTCCTTTTACCAGTCCATATATTTTAGTTCGGTATTCGGTATTAAACTCTAGTTTTAAATCACCGGATTGATCCGCTAAAAAAGTGCCGGTGTTAGCTGCAGCTCCATCAAAACTTCCAGGTCCCAAGGAACGGGCTCTAAAGGCTCGCAAACTATTGGTCCCACCAATGAAAAACTGCTTGATAAAAGGCATTTCATTTGAATTTCCATACGTAAATCCTGCTCCTGCAATGATTCTGCTGGCTAATTGAGACTCTTTTCCTAATTTCAAATAATGTCTGAAATCTTGCTCTATTTTGATAAATTGACTAAACGGAACATCAAATAATTTGATAGTATCTCCTTTTCGAATATTTGCTCCTGAAACTAATCCTGCTATATTTCCCACCAGATCAAGGCTAGCTTTGTAGTAAAAAGTGTTTTTCTTTCTCGTTTGTAAAGTATTAGTGTACGTATAGGAATAGGATGGTCCAAATAGTAATTGCTTCTCAACCACTTTCTCCAGAGAAGGGTTGTTTGCAATTTGTTCATGGTACAAATTAGTTATGTTTTGCGGACTGGCGTATGTGATTTCGGTAACATTTAAAAGGTGTTCTTTTCGTTCGTTTTCTTTCCATAAATAACCAAAAGAACCTTTGAATGTTTGTAGGGAATATAAATTGGTTCTGTTTTGAAATTCATATCCCAATGTTGCTTTTGTCTTTGGAACAAAACCACTTGACGGGTTTAGCTTAAAAGGGGATACAAATCGGGGCCAAATTAAATTAGCTTCGGTACCAACTCTGTACACATTGAAACCATTATTTTGTCCGGAAACTTGCACTTCTACACCCCCAAAAGCTGAGATTGTCAATAATTCAGCACCCCGGAACGCATTGCGATTGCTCCAGTTTAAATTGAGTTCGGTTCCGGTGTAATTAGCAGAATTTGTTTTGGCCAATAATTCCATCCGAAGCGATTTTTTAGGCAATGGCGTCAGGTAATAATAGGCATCTAAATAATTTCCGAGTGTATCAGAAACCTTAAACTGATTTTTTACAAATTTGAAAGTACCTAGGTTGACCAATCGGTTCAATGATAAATTATGGTCGCTACGGTTGTATAGATCCCCTTTTTTAAAATATAAAGCCCGATCAAAAATCCTTGGTTTGAATAAATTTTCTGGATCTATAATGGTTAAATAATTATATTTTGTAATGGTATCGATACTGATTTTTAAACTGTCAGAACTAATAGAATAGTTTGGATATACAATAATTTTATTAATTTTGTACGGAGTTTCGGCTAGTTTCGGAGTTTCCTCTTTTATCTTTACAATTAGATCGACCTGATGATCTGCAACCGTTGAGTCTACTTGTACTTTTAAATAATCAAGATTAAAATAAAAGAATCCTTTTTCTTTTAGCCTAGAATCGATTCTGATTCTTTCTTCTTTGATGGTATTTAGGCTGTATCCTTCTTCTTTTTTTAACAAACTTCTAAGTCTGGTATTGCGAACAGCAATCGAAATCACTGCGGAGTCTACAGGGAATTTGACGGCTCTGATTTTGTATTGTTTTGCGGGTTTTACAAGATATTCTGCAGTTGCTTTTTTTCCGTGTCGTGTTGAATCAGCCGCTGTTTTTGTATTGAAATAGCCATTGTTTTCTGTGAAATTTTGTAAAACGTTTTTGTTGTATTCTAAGTCTACCTGACTGTATAAAACAGGGGCTTCGCCTACTTTAGTTTTTAACCAGTAGCGCCATCCTTTTTCTTTCTTTGGCGTCCCAGCCAAGTTATAAATGTATAGCTTAGGCCTCAATCCTAAAATCGAGGAATTGGGTTTTGGTCTTACCACTTCTCCAAGAGCGGTTTTTAATGCTTTGTTTTCTTTTTTAGAGGTTTCTTTTCCTTCTACGGTTACTTTAGCACCGGTATACAGCAGCTCTCCTTCTGGCAAAAAGCGAGTGTTGCTGCACGATGAAGCCAACATTGAAAAGAAAAGAAAAGATACTAAATGGTTATTATTCATTAATTTTATTATTTATTAAAAAAAATTAAACCACTAAGAGATTAGGTTTTTATTAAGGAAAATCAATTGGTCTAATTTCTTAATGGTAAAAAAACTTTTATTTATTTTTTTTGCTTTGCTTTCTTCGCCTCACTTTTTGTAAATAATTCTTTGAATTTATTATAATCTAAAGTGATTATAAAGGCAATTCCAGTCTCGACGACTTCCCCTTGCAGCGCCACTTGGTATTTGTTTATGCGGTAGGCTCTCATTTTATACCTTCCATCTCTTGAGAGTTGATAATCTAAGGAAACATTGCCGGCAATATTATTGGTATTTTGATTGGCTTGCTGGGGCCCTTCAATCCCAAAGCTGCTGCCAACAGTAACTTTCAATCGGTCGTTCAGCAATTTTTTTGAAATGCCTACATTCAGATCTGTTTTGTTCTCGCGTTGCCCGGTAGTATAATCATCGGACGTATTCAGATCAAAATTCAGCTCTACTCCTTGAATTAAATCACCGGCGAGGTTGTTCAGTTGTTGGGATAAAATTTTACTGGCACTTTCTCTGGCCAGTGAGGAAACGGTAGCTCCGCCGGATTGACTGGCAAATGGGTTTTCTCCAATAAAACGATTCAAGAGCAGTAAGGCAAAAACCTGTTTGTTCAGCTCATCAGGTTGCTGACGCAATTGGGTCAGTTTAGCCTGAGTGGTATTTATAATCTCTGTTGAAACACTATTGTTCCCCTCCGGCAAAACTATATCAAATGAAATAGTGGGTTTGAGCAAAGCACCATTCATTTTTAATGCGGTTTCAAAAGGGATTTTTTGTTTGTAGGTATTTCTCACTTCGGTGGTAACACTTCCTAATTGGTCATTTACTAAATCAATTGGAGCCGCTTCTGTTTTATAAATTGCAGTTATATTAATATCAGCAGTTGTGGGCTCTCCTGTCCATAGAATGTAGCTGCCTTTTTTGATGTCAAATTTCCTTTTGATGGCGTTAAAGTTCATTTCATAACTCCCTTCGGACAATTCATAGCGTCCGGTCAGCGTTGTTTTTCCTGAAGGATCAATTCCTCCGTTTAATTGCGCTTCGCCTTTTAATTTCAAGAAATCCCCGTTGGCTTTGTCAATTACCATTGATAATTCAGCTTCTTTGTTTACCTCAATGTTTACGGATGCGTTAACCCCTTTTATAGTGGATTCACTGCTGAATTCTTCCAGAACAATGGTCTCCATTAATTTTGGATTGTCTTGGTCAATAAATTCTACAATTCCTTCCCTATCAGCTATTGAAGGATCTGATTGGGGCAAAACAATAGTGAATTTAGTCTCTTTATTAATACGTATGGTTCCTTCGACAATAGGATTGTCTAAATTTCCTGTTATTTTTAAATGGTTGTCTAAGTACAGCTCTCCATAATACAAATCATTGTCTTTCGCTTTAGAATTGACCGCTTTGAAGTTATCCGCATCCAGGGCTAAATCGAACCCAAAATTACTAAAATTGGCACTGTCAATTTTTCCGTTGATGGCTAAATCATTGTCTCTCTCATCATTGATAATGAAATTGTCAAAAACAATAGCGTTTTCAGTAAAGATAATTTTATCATTTAACGACTTAAATTTAGAATTGAGCGGCGTGGCTTTGAAACCAATTTCATTGAATTGTAATTCTCCAATTACTTTGGGCTGGTTGGTATTTCCAGTGATTTTAAAATTCCCATTCAAAAAACCGGTGCTTTCAGTAATATTATTTAACGTAAAACCTTGAATACTTTTTAAATTCAGCTTTTCAATATCCAGACTCATATCAAAACTACTGTTGTTTATTTTATAGTTTCCTTCTAATTTGACTTGGTTTCCCTGACCTGTAATAGCAACAACAGCATCGTATTGGTTTAAAATGGCATTATTTACTTTTACACTGATAGTTCCAATGGTATCTTTTTTGAACGTAAAATTTTCAATATTTAAATCCGAAGTAAAAACGGGCGATGTAGTTGTGTTTTTCACCACTGCGTTTCCATTGATCTTACCACTCAGTTGTAAATCCTTTTTCTCCACAAAACTCGTAATCGTTTTAATGTCAAAATCTTTGAAATCAATAGTGATCGGCGCATTAGGAGTTTCAGAATGTGATTGAATGCGAATGGTGCTGCCGTTCTTGTTTAATTCGAAATTATCTGCGTAAATTCCTTTTTTGCCAAACCGAATCAAATTAGCATCCGCTATTGTCCAAGATTCATAATTCAGCAGTAGTTTAGCGGGGTCAAGACGAACTTCGTTATTTCCGTTTGCCGCTTTTAGTGTTCCGCTTATGCCATATCGTTCTGCGTCTTTTGCATCCTTCAGCTGTAAGGTGTAATCCAGGATATTTTGCGCTACTTTTCCTGTAATACTCGTATGTGGGAGCTGAATTTGTTTGTTTTGAATGTCGTCTATAATTAAGCTGTAAACAAGTGCATTTGCTTGTGTGTCTAGTTTGAAAATTACATTGGTTATCGTGTTTTCTCCATAAATTAATTTTGGAACAGCGCCATTAAGAACAATTGAGTCGTTGACAGAGTTGTATCTTCCGCTGATGCTAATGGGTTCCAGACTTTTTATGCTAGGAATTAATTTTATTAAAAGAGGACTGTCTTTGATACCAATTTGAAAAGCAAATTGTTGCTTTCCTACCACTGTTTTTTTAGCAGTAGGATTCTTGTCATAATATTTAGCAATCGAGTTTGTTAATGCTGTAGCAACTTTAGACAGCGTGTATTTTCCTTTTATTTCTGCATTTGCAAGCGAGGAACTCAGCAATAATGTATTCTTTTGAGCAGTAGATATTGCAACAAGAGTGATCGAGTCTATCTCAAATTGTTCTGTTGCATTAGTGATGCTTATGCGGTTTGCACTTACACTTCCGTTGAGATAATCTAAATTTGCGGATTGAATGTCAGCATCTACAACGCCTCTTATTTTTAGTGGTCCTGCATGGAGATTTAGTTTTTCTAAATCAGCAATATCCACATTCAGTTTTAATTTTCCGGTAGGATATTTGTCTCTAAAGCTTCCGTTACTCACTAAATCAAACGTTAAATTAGGATCTTTTGCGTAGGCAGTAGCATTGAAATTTCCGTTGCGAACGTTTCCTTTTAAGCTTAAATTTTGATAGGTGTATTTGTTGTAATTTGCTTTTAGAATGTTGCCATTCAAAGAGGCATTGGCTGTTTTTGGATCAAATCCAGTTCCTTTTAGGGTTGCTTTCAGAGTGATTTTTCCAATAGAATCATTTTTGATAAAGCGTCCCAAATCAAAATTTGTAAACTCGGTTTGAATATCATATTTCTCGTAATTTTTTCTGTTTTGATTCAACGCCGCTTTGATCTTGGCAGAACCAAAACTACTTGACAGATTCAGGTTCGTATTGAAATTAGCAATGGTTCCTTTAAACGTTCCTTTGGCATTGAACTGCGGAGGCAGCAGGATCGAATTTGGGATTGTTCCTTTGGGTAAAAAATCAATAAAATCTTTGGATCCTGATTGTAAGTTTTTGATATTCAAGTCAAAATAGGCTTTATTTACATCCGGCAAACCTACTATGCTGCCGCTTGCTGCTACTTTTGTAGTACCAATGCCGCTAATCTCCATAGATGGGAATGTAATAGCACTCAATTTTCCGGTTATGTCACCGTTGATTAGCAAGATGGCATTGGGATTACTCTTAAATGGGTCTGCATTTGCTAAAGTTGGTACAAAGAGCAGCACATCTTTGATACCCAATTTGCTTTTTTTTAAGTAAGCAATCAGACCCAATTCTCCCGGAGTATCAGCCAAAGCGGCAAGAGATGGATATCCAATTCTGATTTCATTTCTCAATTCTGTCTGCGGTGTTTTTAAATACAGTTTTTTGAGAAACGCATTCTTTTTGCCATAGTAAAATTCTGCGTTGAAGGATTGGATATTCAAACCACTATGATCTTTAACGCTTAAGGAATTTACTACTCCGGATATGTTAGTTGAGCCGTAATTTATGGTATCAATTTGCAGGTTTAAGTTAGTAAGATGCAAATGGTTGTAATCCATGCCTTTGGCAACAGCCGCAACATTGTTGTTGTCATACCTAAAATCTATTCGCTTGATTTCCGTATTCTTGATTTTGATTTGCCAGTTATTGCCTTCTTCCGAAGCAGGATTTTTTTTAGTTTTAACGGGTTCTGATTTACCAAAAGCTAAAGCTCCTTTTAGACCCGATAATTCAATACTTTCGAGGAGTGCAAATTTGTTATTGATATCCAACCGGTCAATTTTAGCTACTAGTTTTTTCAAATAAAAAGCAGTAGATAACTTTGTTCCCTCACTTTGGTAATCAAAATCAATTTTTGCAAAATCAATTTCTCCTAGTTTTAATTTGAAAACGGGTTCCGGTGTATTTCCTGTGGGAACTTCTTTAGCAGCGGATTTCTGAACCAAACCTTGCTTTAATTTAAAGTGTAGTCCGTTGATTTTAGCCTTTGGAATTTCGAAATTCATTTGTTCTAAATCGAAAGTTTTAATTTTCGTTTCAAAGTGATTTAGATTGGTAGATAGATAATTTTTGGTAATCGCATCGGAATACGTTAACTGGATTCGGTCGAGCTTAATTTCGGATACAGAGAATTGCATGGGTGGCGAATCGCTCTTTTGTTCCTCTGGCGAGGCAAATGCATTCAGGATATAATCAAAATTAAAAACTGCTTTTGAATCCCGACTCAAATTAGTGGTGATGCCTTCGAGCTGAACGGAATTAATTTCGACTTTATTATTCATCAATTGAAAAAGACTAATATCTACAGCTAGTTTTTCTCCGGCAAAAAGGGTGTCTTTTTTTTGATCTTCAAAATAAACACCTTGCAGCATTATTTTTTTTGGAAATCCAATTTCTATTCGGTCAATAGTAACCTTAGTTTTGATTTTTCCTTCCAGATAGGTTACTGCTTTTTCTTTGACATAATTTTGAACAGACGGAGTTTGGATGGCCACAACCAAGACTAAGAACAATAGAATTAGGGATCCTATTATCCAAAGGAAAATTTTTAAACTTTTCTTTAAATATTTTTTCAAAAGTGGTTTTATTTTGTGGCTAAAAATAACCAATTTAAATCAGAATTGCAATTTCAAGTACAAATGGAATAAGTAAACAAAGTTCAAAATTAAAAAAAGGAAAGTTAGTATAAAATCAAAAAAATATGGCATTAAATTTTTGATATAAATTTAAGGCTCATTAACCGTTTTTAGGTCTTGTACCTGAGTTTTCATAGCCGTTTTCATAAAGGAAAGACCTCTGAACATTAAACCAAATTCCAACAGAAAATAAGAGAGGTATTTTATTTTTTTTTGGTTTCTATGTAGGATTAAAAGAAAACTACCTGTAGTTGGTTTTGCTAGATTTCCAGAAGCAAAACTAATAATCAGAATATTCAGTTGGATACAAAAAAGTGATGTCGATGTGGGAAATATTATTTTTATATTTTTCCATGGCAATTAGGGCTTTCCATTCCGGCGAATCTACAAAAGATTTCCAATGTGCTTCTCGGCTTGTTTGATCTGCGAAAGTAGTGAGGTACATAAGGTTTGGCATTTTGGGACCAGAGATCACTTCGCCATAAAAAACAGGATTAAAACCTAATCGATCAAAGAGTTTTATTTCTCCTCCTCCGTTAAACATGGCTACTTTGTTGGCGTAAATTGCTTCTGTGGCTGATTCATAGCTTCTCAACTCGTATACACGACTGGATCTTGTGCTGTTCAAAGCGGGTTTTGTCAGGAAAGGATGGTCTGAAAAAGCCTGTAACAAAACGGATTCTATTCTTAAGTATGAAGGTTCATTGTAAACCGCATTCAAATAGGCTGCTCCGGCAGTTATGTAGGTTTTGTCTTTAGCTAGTTTATCGTCAAGTGCAAGGAATTGTTCCAAAGTGGAAAACGGAATCAGTACCACAATTTTTTTTAAGGTATCTGTGGCGTTTGGTTTTAACTTGAACACCCCAATATTTTTGATTCCTAGTTTTTTTAATCCCGGCAAATAAGCTTCTTTTAGGTACTTGTCAGTTGTTTGTTCTTGTTGTTCTGTCTTGAAAATATAGGTTTTGAGCTGATACAATTCCCTAGGTTTTTGAACAGGTGTTGGTACAATTGTTTGCGTGGGTACCGGTTTAAAACTGGTATTAGTAAATACGATCAGCAGTGTGAAAAACAGGTTGGTTAATTTCATTTCGTTTTTTTTGGTGGTAGGCTAGCCTGAATAATTTTTATAAAAGTAACCATTATTGTCCGATAAAAAAAGAAGTTAAATGAATGTCTTGCTGTTAAAACCCTATTTATTATGTTGTTCCGTTTTATGAAATGGAAGTATTTTTTAATGTATCTAATAGTACGTAAGTCCCTTATTTACTATTTTCCACGCTAATAAGACTTGGCTTTTCCAGTGGTGATAAATTCATTGTCCCAGTTGCAATACTATAGGCTTTTTTCAATGGGAAATATCTTTTCGTTGTTTTTTTGGAAAGTATTAATCATGGATCTTTTTTTATAAATGAAGGTTATTGCTTTTTTTTGATATCTCTTTTAGTACTGTGACTTTGCGTGTTCTCTCAAGCTCAGCTATTCGAAGCTGATTTAAACCGGACGATTAACAATTCATTAACGATATCGTGTCGATTTGATGGTATTGAAAACTAGGGGTATTTCTCTTATTTTGACTCCTATTAGTAAAGAGAATTTTTTATGTTGAATGTTAGTCAGAAAGAAAAAAAATGTGTGCGGTATCTTACCAACGAAATGTCTATAGCAGAGCGATCTGTGTTTGAAATTGAACTGTCTTTAGATGATGAACTCCTTGCTGTTTTTGAAAATTTTCAAACCATTTGGATGAATTATCCCAATAGTGAAGTGCCAATACGAACTATTTCTTTTGAGGAAATCATCACAAAATATAATAAACCAGAAAAGATAAAATCCGTAAAAATTTCTATCAAAAAGAAGGCTGTTTTTTCTATGGCTTTTCTTATGGTTTTTTGTCTGGGTTTTTATTTTATAGGAATGACTCCTTCCGGGTATACCAATCATAAAATTGCCCTTAAAGGGCAGCGGCTAACTTTTAAGTTACCGGATAGCAGCACCGTTATTTTAAATTCAGGCAGTGAAGTTAAATATTCCAGTGATTTCAGTACACAAAGAGCCATCTGGTTGCAAGGGGAAGCTTTCTTTAAAGTTACGAAGAATACTAATTCTCCTTTTGTTGTACATACAAATGGTTTTGATGTGAAAGTTTTAGGAACAGAATTTAATGTCAGTAACAATACCATTGATCAAACTGTTTCTTTGGCAAAAGGAAAAGTAAACGTATTGCTTAAAGAAAGTAAGGATGAAATTAACCTATTGCCAAATGAAGAATTAGTATGGAATTCTAAAACCAAGTTAGTGATCAAAAGGAATTTTGATGTGAATAAGGTTGCTGCTTGGAAAGACAATATACTTATATTGGATGATGAAAAATTTGAAGATGCACTCCCAAAAATCAATCAATTCTATGGAGTAAATTTTATCATTAAGGATGCTGACATTGCAAATCAGCATATAAAAGGAGCTTTTAAAAACCAGACAATTGATGAATTTATAACGTCTCTGGAGTTTATTTCAGAGGTAAGCATCACAAAAACTATTCAAAACAACATCGAGATATCCAAGTACCATGAAAATTAATGCAACAAAAATGGCTAGTAGTGATTGCTTTTCAGACGATTATTTATTTAAGCAAATTCAGAACGGTCAATACGAGGCGATGGAACTTTTCTTTAAAAGGTATTACACGCCTCTGTGCCGTTTTGGAATGAGTTATGAATCGAACTCGTGCCTTGTTGAAGAAAAAGTGGCTGATATTTTTATTCAGTTGTGGACCAATAGAAATATTCTTGATACAATTAAAAACCCTAAATCTTATATCTATGTAATTGTGAAAAATAGTTTAAAAAAAGTACGAAAATCAGAGCCATTTCACCAACAAATCGAAGAAACAAAAACTATAAACTCTATATTTTCGCCCAGTAGGGAGCAGGAGATTATTGAAAATGAACAAAAAGAAATGAAAACTAATTTGATACGTGAAATATTAGATATTATTCCTAAAAAATCACGTCAGGCATTTGAACTCAGTAGAATCGATGGATTAAAATACAAAGAAATTGCTGAAATCCAAAACGTCACTCCTAAAACGGTTGAAAATCATATCGCTATTGCTCTAAAGTATATTAGTAAGGCTTTAGAATCCTATAAAAAAAGAGGTTTACTGAACTCCATTTAATAATTAGTAGAAAACCAGCTATTCTAAAATCAGTTTTGGTTTGTAAAAAACAATAAATAATCACAGATAAAATGAAACAAAAAATTATTCTAACGGTATCCTTATTGCTTCTGTTTGGTAATGGAATATCTTATTCAAAGACTTCAAATACAAGTGCTATTGAAGAGATTGCAGTCAAAAAAGAGAAAATCAATTTAAATCTAAAAGACGTTTCCATAAAGCAAACCTTTACTCTTATAGAACGACAAATAAACAATAGGTTTATTTATATGTCCGACCAAAAATTTCTTCAAAAGAAAATTTCTATTACCATCAACAACCAAGATTTAAATCAGGTATTAGCCGTTTTGAAAACTAAGGTGAGTCTTGATTTTAAGATCACTAAAAATGGCGTTTTAGTCAAAGAATTGGTTGGGATTACTCCAAAAAGCACGGCAAAAAAGAATCAGGAAAACCGAAAAATTACAGGAGTGGTTTTAGACGAATCTAATTTGCCAATACCCGGAGCTTCTGTTTTTGTAGCAGGAACCACGATCACTGCAACAACGGATTTTGACGGAAAATTCACGATTAGTGTTCCAGCAAATACAACGGTTTTATCGGTGAGTTATGTAGGATTTGAAACGAAAGAAATCAATATAGAAAATAAGACTGAAATTAAAGTAATACTAGGACAAGATGAAACGGCTCTAAAAGAGGTGGTTGTAACAGCATTAGGGATAAAACGAGAAGAAAAGTCGCTAGGATATTCAGCACAATCTCTTGGTGAAAATGCTGTAAAAGATGCCAAATCAAATAACTGGGTAAATTCTCTTTCCGGAAAAGTTGCTGGTCTAAATATCCAGGGATCTGGTGCTGGTCCAATGGGTTCTTCCAGAATAACTCTTCGTGGAGAATCCTCACTTAACCTTGATAACAATCAAGCTTTGATTGTTTTGGACGGAGTACCTGTAAGTAGTAAGATCACCGGTACAGGATTTTCATCACACCTTTCTCAGGATAGTCCAGTTGACTTTGGTTCAACATTATCAGATATTAACCCTGAAGATATTGAGAAAATAACAGTTTTGAAGGGGCCAGGTGCAACGGCACTTTATGGAACAAGAGCTGCAGGTGGCGCAATTATTATTACTACCAAGTCTGGCAAAACTAAAGGAGGAGGAATAGGAGTAACTATAAGTAGTAATTTTAGTTTTGATCAAGTGAATCGTTGGCCGGATTATCAATTTGAATATGGAGAAGGTCGAACTGATAAATACTATTCTTATTTAGATAGTGCTGACGGACTAAATACAAGTACAAATGTAGGAGCAGGAAGAGCCTGGGGGCCAAGATTTGATGGTCAATCTTATTTTCAATATAATCCTAATGCTGCAAATGGCAAACCTACTGAACGTTCACCATGGGTTGCCAACAAAAATTATATTTCTGGATTTTTTAGAACAGGAACGACACAATCAAATAGTATCGCATTAGAAGGTGGGAATGAAAACGGCTCTACTCGATTATCGATTACTCATCTAAAAAATGATTGGATTCTTCCTAATACGGGTTTCGAAAGATTAAATGCCTCCTTATCTATAAATCAAAAAATCTCTGATAAGTTAAAAATAAATGGTAAAGTAAATTATACGAATAAGAAAAGTGATAATCTACCAGCTGCAGGTTACAACAATCAATCCATAATGTATTTTCTAATGATTGGTACCGCTCCAAACATTAAGCCGGAATGGTTTAAACCTTATTGGCAGCCTGGCCTAGTAGGTGTAAAACAAAAAAATCCTTTTAATACGGGACCTGATAATCCTTATCTAGGTATGTATGAAATGCTTAACAAAATGAATAAAAACGGGGTAATTGGAAACTTGTCCGCTACCTATCAGTTTAATGATAAACTTGAATTGATGGTCCGTTCTGGACTAGATATGTCAAATGAGTTCAGATCACAACAACGTCCTTTTAGTATGACTAAATATGCTCGTGGAATGTATAGAGAACAAAATGTATTTAGTTATGAAATAAATACAGATGCACTGTTAACCTATAAGAATGCGCTAAATAAGGATATCAATTATAGCATTATTGCAGGTGCCAATTCAATGAGGCAAAACTATGATTTTGTAGGACTTTATGCGGATCAGTTATCGCAGCCCGGAATATACCAAATTTCAAATAGCTTGGATCAAGCTGTTGCAGATCCTTTAAAAACAAAGAAAGCGATTAACAGTTTTTATGGTTTAGGGCAAATCTCCTATCAGGAAAAAATATTTTTAGATGTAACGGGACGGAATGACTGGTCAAGCACTTTGCCATATGGTAACAATTCCTTTTTCTACCCTTCTATCAGTTCCAGTTTCTTGATTCACGAAATGACAAATCTTCCCTCTATTTTCTCTTTTGCTAAATTTAGATTGTCTTGGGCCCAGGTTGGTAATGACACAAGACCGTATCAAACTGATAAGTATTATGACAGGATTTATGGCAATAGCTTTACGAATACTTCGATCTTATTTAATGCAAATTTAAAACCAGAGATAACTTCAAGTATAGAAACTGGAATTGATATTAGGATGTTTAAAAACCGATTATCAATTGATATGGCCTATTACAATAATAATAGTCGCAATCAGATTTTAGCAATTCCATTAGATCCAGTTACGGGTTATTCTAATGCAACCGTAAATGCAGGTTTAATAAACAGTAGAGGAATGGAGCTAGCTGTAACAGGAAAAATAATAGCCAAAAACAATTTCAAATGGAATACCACCTTGACTTGGAGTAGAAACAGAAGTTATGTAAAAGAATTGGCTCCAGGGATTACAAACCAAGTTATTTATAACCACGAGAATAATGTAAGCATAGAAGCTAGAGTTGGAGGAAGAATGGGAGATATGTACAGTAGAGGTTTCCAGAGATCTCCTGACGGGCAGATTATATATACTTCGGCTGGTTTGCCTGCAACATTGGATCCAGTGTTGAAAATAAGAGGAAATGCATTTGCTGACTGGAAAGCAGGAATCATGAATGAGTTTACCATTGGAAAAGTAAGATTGAGTGTACTTCTAGACGGACAAAAAGGAGGAAGTATGTATTCGCAAACCAATCATAAGAATAATACCTTAGGGAAAACCCGAGTAACGCTTCCAGGTCGTGATGGCGGAATTGTAGGACAAGGAGTCGTTTTACAATCGGACGGAACTTATATTCCAAACACTGTAAGAGTAGCTGCTAGTTCCTATTATGAAAATTATTATAACATCGGTAATGGAGAGACCAATATATTTGACGCTTCTTTTATTAAGATTAGAGAGGTTCGGATCGAATTTAACTTACCGAAAACCCTCTTGAAAAAGATAGGAATGAAATCGGCAAGTCTTGCTTTTTTCGGAAGAGACCTGTTTAATTTTACTAAGTTTCCTGGTTTTGATCCTGAAGGAGGAAATCTAAATAATGGGACACTGACACCAGGAGTTGAATTAGCTCAATTTCCCTCCACGAGAACTATAGGAACTAATCTTACTCTAAAATTTTAAATCAATAGATCATGATAAAAATGAATAAAACATATAATTTTCTTTTTTTGTTTGTAGTACTACTATCCTCTTGTACCAAAGATTTTGAGGATATAAATACCGATCCAAACCGACCTAAACAGATCACACCGGGAGTTATGTTGGGACAGTTGCAATATAGAATTGTTAATTCTAGTATCACTGCTTCTCGAAATCTTACCCATGAGTTGATGCAAGTTGATGCACCACGATCTAGTCCTTCGGGTGAGGGAGTGCATCGATATGTAATTAATCCTGGTGCAGGAATATGGACAAGTTTCTATGGTTATATGGCAGATATAGAGGATATTAATAGAACATCCGAAGCATTAGGAGAGAATAACTATAAAGCGATCTCGATGATCTATAAATGTTGGGCTTATTCTATTATCACAGATTTGTATGGAGATGTTCCTTATTCAGAAGCCGTTAAAGCAACTGAAGGCAACCTTAAACCTGCATTCGATAAACAAAAGGATATATATATTAAAATCCTGAGTGATTTAGAACAAGCCAATGCTTTGCTTGATCCCTCTAAAGCGCTGACTTATGGTGGTGATCTTTTATACAATTCCAATAGCCTTTCAGGAGGTGCAAATCCCGGAATTGTAAAATGGAAAAAATTCTGTAATTCATTAAAAATGAGATTATTGCTACGATTATCGAAACGTAATGGCGAGATTAATATCAATGAACAAATTACGGCACTATTAGCGGACCCTGTAAAATACCCTGTGTTTACTAGTAATACTGATGATGCTATTTTTAAATATACAGGAATATACCCTTATTACAATCCGTATTTTAATACACGACAATTGGAGTGGAGAGATGGTACCTATGTTACCAAATACTTCATCAATAAAATGAATACAGATAACGATCCAAGAAGAACTATATGGTTTAGAACAGTAATGGTTGGAGGTCAAAATGTATACCAAGGTATAGAAAGTGGTTATCCTATAACTACTGAATACCAGGTCGGAGCCAATACAAGCTATAATGATCTTATGAAAACTTTACCCCAATTGGGTATAATGATGACTTGGTCTGAGGTAGAGTCTATTAAAGCAGAATTAGCATTAAAAGGATTTAATACCGGAAAATCGCCTAAGCAGCATTATGATTCAGCAATAACTGCATCAATGATCCAATGGGGCGCAACTATGCCTTCAAATTATCTTACACAAGCGGGCGTAGTTTATGATACCAATGCATCAGTAGAAGCGCAATTAGAGAGAATCATTACACAGAAATATTACGCTTCGTTTTTTGTTGACTATCAGTCATGGTTTGAAAAAAGAAGAACGGGATATCCGATTTTGCCAAGAGGAACGGGTATACCAGCAGAAAGAGTATTTCCAAATCGGGTGCCTTATCCAACATATCTACAATCGCTTAATCCTGAAAATCTTGCAGCAGCCTCAGCAGCAATGGGAGGAGATAATACCGTTAGTAAAGTTTGGTGGGCTAAATAATTAAATAAAAAGTAGAATTATTTTACATTATTAAATATAAAAATAAAACAGAAACAGGGAAATACTTCTAAGAGCCACAAAGACCTAGGCGTTCCAGTTGGATTAAATTTAAAACTAAATCATTCTATTATGAAAATCGTAAATAAAAGTTTCTTAATTCTATCATTGGCGCTCTTTGGTAGTACTGCTAGCAAAGCGCAAACAAAGGTTGATAAAACCAATATTCGAACATTAATTGTCTTCTTTGATGGCTTAAGACCGGATTATATCACCCCTGAATTAATGCCGAATGTATATTTATTCAGTAAAAAAGGAAGTTATGGTAAACAGCACCACAGTGTATTCCCCACAGTAACTAGGGTTAATGCATCTTCGCTATCTACCGGATGCTATCCAGGCAGTCATGGATTAATGGGAAATACGGTGTATTTTCCTGAGATAAAAGAAACATCAGGTTTAAACACTGGTGATGCAGAGGAATTAAATAAAATCGCTAAAGCTACAGATAATCATTTATTAACATCAGTTTCGCTGGGAGAAGTTTTAGAACAAAATGGTAAAAGTCTTTTTGTTTTTAGCTCAGGTTCTACAGGACAAGCTTTAATGCAAAATCATAAGGTCAGTGGAGGCGCAATCATTAATACCACTATGATTTTACCAGAGACTATGAAATCTAAAATACTAGGTGAAATTGGAACAGTTCCAAGCGGTCTTGGAAAACACAAATGGTTAACAGATGCCGTTATAAAATATGGATTAACGTTAGATGGTCCTTTAGTTAGTACATTGTGGTA
The DNA here is from genome assembly GCF_003970395.1 of Flavobacterium sp. GSP27. NCBI lineage: Bacteria > Pseudomonadati > Bacteroidota > Flavobacteriia > Flavobacteriales > Flavobacteriaceae > Flavobacterium > Flavobacterium sp. GSP27. Next base: position 234,966 of record NZ_RYDP01000005.1, read on the forward strand.
TGGCGACCCAGATTCGGCTGCTCATAAAAACGGAATAGGATCGCCCGAAGCAATTGAGTCTATCAAATATGTAGATGAGCAGTTTGGAAGGATTATAAAATCACTTCAATTAAAAGGACTTGATCAAAACTTTAATGTTATCATTTCTTCCGATCATGGTTTTGTGACACATATTGGAAAACTAAGCCTTGCAGATTTCCTAATCCAGCAAGGACTAAAAAAAGACAAGGAATCAACAGAAGTAGTGGTTGCTGAAGGAGCAGTTTATGTAAAGGATCATGATGAAAAGACCATAAAAAATATTGTTGCAGCCTTACAGGAACAGAACTGGATAGGCGGTATTTATACAAAAGCTTTAAAAGAAGGAGATGTAAATGGTTTTGTAGAAGGGACGCTTTCTTTCGAATCAATATATTGGGATCATGGCCGATCAGGAGATGTTCTTGTAGACATGAACTGGAATGATAACAAAAATGATGCTGGATATGCAGGTACAAGTTTCGCAAAAGGTGTTGCAGGTCATGGTGGATTTAGCCCTTATGAAATTCATATTGCATTACTGGCTAATGGCCCTAGTTTTAAGAACAAGTTTGAAGGTAATTTGCCTACATCAAATGTAGATATAATTCCCACTGTTCTCCATCTACATAATTTAACAATTCCTAAACAAATGGACGGTCGGGTTATGTATGAGTTGCTAACAGAAAAAGTTTCTAATAATGTTCCACTTACCGCTAAGATTGAACTAATTAAAACTGAAGTAAAGTTACCATGGGGAGTTTATAAACTAGAAATGGAAAGATCTGTTTTGGGGAAATATAACTATCCTAATTTTACAAGAGTAGTTAGAGTAAAAAGATAATATTGCCTACAATATAAAAGTAAAGATGGTGTCTTAAATGTTAAGACACCATTTTTTTTGTTCAATAAATAGTTTGAAATCCTAAAAATCACCAAAGAATATAAAAAAGATCTATAAAAACGAACCCCAAGCTTATGTCCGCACTATGGATGATGATGCCAGTACGATGTCCTCTTGGTTTGTAATGCGAAGTATAGGTCTGTCTCCGGCAAATATTGGTAGCCCCATTTATTATTTGACAGCTCCAATCTTTGAGTCCGTAAAATTAAATTGGGAAAATGGAAAATCATTTCACATACAAGTGTCTAATTATAATAAAGAGTACTTTTATGTTCAATCAGCCCAATTAAACGGCCAGCCAATATACAGAAATTGGTTGACACAAGAGGAGATTAGCAAAGGAGGAACTCTGATCCTTGAAACTGCTGCTGTACCAAATAAAAAGTGGGGAATCGAGAATCAGTGGATTTCAAAAACAGCAGAGGCAGAGGATTAATTAAAAGAATGCGAATTGGCAGTATTTTAAATCGTTTTATTTTGTCGCAAAACACGAGATATTTGCGACAAAATGGTACTTTATACTGGTGCTAATTCGTCGTTGTTAATCCACAATTTCAATAGTACTAAACTCACTCGTATATTTTTTTACTTGAATTTGAGTGGTAATTCTTTTTTTCAATTCTTCCACATGTGAGATGATCCCAATTTGGCGGTCGTCATTTTGGCGAAGCAACTCGAGCGTGTCTAATGCATTATTCAAGTTTTCGGGATCGAGTGAACCAAAACCTTCGTCGATAAATAAAGAACGGATTTTAGTATTCTTACTCGCAAGGTCGGATAATCCTAACGCTAACGATAAACTTACCAAAAAAGTTTCACCACCAGAAAGCGAATTAATATTGCGAATTTCACCAAAAAAATTATTGTCTTTTATTTGCAATTCCATTTCATCTGAGGTGTCATCTTTAAAAAGTTCATATCTGTTGAACATGGTTTCTAAATGCTTATTGGCGTGTTGCACCAATAAGGAAAGGGTGAAATCTTGAGCGAATTTTTTAAAAGCCTTGCCATCGGAAGAACCTACCGTTTTATTTAATAAATCCCATTTCTGGAATACATTGTTTTTTGTTTTGATTACATCAATTATCAGCTGATTTTCCTCTTTTATTTTATTGTCATTATTAATTTGTTCCTTTAATTGTCCAATTTCTTGATTTATTTTTGTTTTTTCTTGCTCTGAAGCCACTTTTTGGAGATTTAAATCTTCTACTAATTTAGCCGTTAAAGGATTGGAATTGAATTCCTCTTGTTTGAGTAAATTAGCATTCAATGCTCCTTCAATTTGTTGTTTTTTAGTCTCGAATGTTTGTTTTTGTGCAATTAACAAAGCACTGTTTTCTAAGTTTAATGCTTCTTGTAATTGGACACTGTTTTCGAAACCATTTTCAGTCAGCTTATCATTCAATTGGGCTGTAGCCAAACGAAATACATCATCTAGTTCTGATTTTTCGGAAACCAATTGCCCTACATCAACGTGTTTGTTTTTGATAGAAGCCAAGGTGATTTCCTTTTTACCTTTCCATTTGGTTACCGAATCTTGTTCCGTTTTACCTTTAATTTGCAAACGGGATTCTTCCTCTTGTGGTGATTTCAATTCAAAATTGTCCGTTTGATTTCTAAATTCATTCTCTAGCAAACCTTTTTTAGTGTTAAGCGCTTCATCTTCTTTTATATACTTTGAAACACTCTCTTCTAAACTGGTGTTTTTTGTTAAAAACGCCGTTATGGCATTGTTTACGGTTACAATTTCAGTCTGATTGGCTTTTAAAATTTCATTACCGGCATTCAGTTTTCTTAAATTGTCCCCTAGTTTCTTGCCGATTTCAGAAACGGCTGCGATGTCATTTTCTTCTAAATTCTCATCAAATGAATAGAATATCTTTTTTATAAAAGCGAAATTTTCGGCTATGTTAACTTCCTTTTCGTCTATTTGTTTTTTGGCAGTTTGATAGGCAGTATCGGACAAATGAATTTCATTTAAATGGCTGGTTTTATTGGAATACAATTTATTAACACGGTCATAAGCTGCATTCAATTCCGATAGTTTATTAATCCGGGCTTGAACAAAGTCAAATTCAGCTTCCAAATTGAGAATTGCAGCTTCAATATCCTCCATTTTTAACTCTTTTTCAACTTGTAAAACGTATTTTAATTTAGCAATAGCTTCCTGAATTTCAGCAATAGTTGCATTCGTGTTTATGATTTGTTGACTGGAACTTGCCACTTTTTTTACAGCTTCTTCCTTTTCATTTTCCTTTAATTTAATTTCGTAATCTAGATCTTTGATTTCATCGTCAATATCATTTTTAGAAAATATTTCAGGTAAATTCATGGCATAAGGGTGCTCTTTAGAACCGCATAACGGACAATCTTCGTCCTCTTTTAAATTGTGTCGGTGTTCCTCAAAACTCGCCAATAACTGTTTTAAGTTTTTATTTTCATGTAAGATCCCCAGCGATTTTTTTTTGTCAAAAATTGCTGTTTCTAAAGTTTCCCTGGATAAATTAGCGGTAATTAATTCGGCAGAATTTAGTCTTAATTGATCATTTTGACTTTCTAATTTTGGAAAATACTCTAATAATTTCTTCCAGTTTTCTAAATCGGTTTTTGTATTGTCTTTTAGTTTCGACAAATTTTCTAAGGTATCTGAATCCTTTTTTTGTAATTCTAATAAATCAACTTCCGATTTTAATGTAGTGTTTTCGTGTCTTGTGTTTTGCAATAACTTTTCTATCCCAATATTTTTTGTATCATAATCAGAAATCTGTTTTTGTAAACTTTCAATATTAAACGATTCAATTTCTTTTTGAGATTTTTCAATATCCTGCCGTTTTAAAATCACAGCTCCTTTCTCTGTTTCCCATGAGCCATATTTTTCATGTTGTACAATGGTTTTTTGGTTCTGTTCAATTGCAGAATCTAAGATTGATTTTTTGGCTGTTTGAGCCTTCAAATCTTCTAGGTTTGAATCGAAATTGCTTTTTGCTGTTACTAAATCTTTAGCATTTTGTTTTAGGGTTTCATTATTATTTGCAATCGCTCCAAAAGTTGTTTTGGCACTTTCAATTAATGGTTTTTTAAGTAATTGCTCTTTTTGAGTTTCTTCTAGTTTTTTGATTGCAGATTCTAATTCGGGTGCAATGGTAGCCAAATTTTTATTTAGACTTTCAATTTCATCAGTCGTTCTTTGCGTGTTTACGGTATTTTTAGTGCACTCCTTTTCACTGTTTTGAAAAGCTAGCCAATCTTTTTCAATTAGTGTTGCTTTGCTGTAATGCTCTAATTTTTGATATAATTCGATATTATCTAAAAAATGTTGCTTCACCAATTCAAGCGAATTTTTATGCTGATTGATTTCTGTTTTCGTGTTTTCAACAGCCGCCAACCAAGCAATTTCCGCCAGAATTCGTGTTAATTTCGGTTCTATTTCCTTAATCGTATTTTCTTTTTCTTCAAATGAAACGGCAATAGCATTTAATTCTTCTTCATTTAAAATATTTCCGTTTATGGTGGCTCTTAGGTTATTAATTTCAGTTTCAAAGGCTTTTGTATGCTCAAAAACCTTCTTCGAGATTTCTTCATAAATTTGTGTTCCCGTTATTTTGCTCAACATTTCGGCACGTTCATCCGGTTTTGCTTTTAAAAACGCTGAAAAATTATTTTGAGCCAATAAAATGGATTTGGTAAATTGCTCGTATTTTAGCCCAATAATTTCTTCTATCATTGGATTGACGTTTGATACTTTTTCGGCAATTAACCGAAATTCACCATTCTCTTTTCTAGACAATTTTCTGTCATCCGTCGCATTTATTTTGTTATTTTTATTGAATGAAGCTGCCCATCTGGCCAAATAAACGATGTCATTTACTTCGAATGTAACCTCTGCATAAGCTTCTTTTTGATTGCGGGTGATTATTTCAGAACTCGGTTTGTCATTACCATATCGATTTATTTTACCGTATAACGCCAAAGTAATTGCATCCAAAATGGTCGATTTTCCAGCACCAGTTTGACCGGTAATAGCGTACAAACCCGCATGGGCTAAAATTCCATCGGTAAAATTAATTTCGGGTTGAACCCCTTTCAAAGACTGTATGTTGTTGATGTTTATTTTTAAAATTTTCATACTAAGATAATATTTGCTTTTTAAAGGAATATGGTATCGCCATTCTTCATTCCTGTTTGTGATTTGGAATCATAGCGATTTCATAAGAAGATGCTATTTTTTTATTGAAATCGGACAGAATTCTGTAATGCTTCGCCGGTGGGTTATCGCTTGGGTCAAAAAATGTTTTTGAAAACCTAATGTGTGTTATTAATTTCATTCAATATCTGCATAAACAACGGCATTATTCCGGCAATACTTTCTTCATTCATTCCTTTCTTTTCGCATCTTATAGTAAAGATTTTTGGGATATTATCCAAAGGATTATTATCGGTACCGGCAATATATTCTTCTCTTATTGATTGATTATTAATTGAGGTATACTTAGTAGTTCGGTTCAAAATTTCTATTTTTCTATCAATACATAAATCATTTATCTCGTTATTAAAGTCAATAAAATTGACAGCTTCAGTAATTATGATTTCTGCCCAAGTTGGCAATACTTGTGACGGTTTATGTAATTTTATTTTTTCAATAATTTCATCAGCCTTTCCTTCAAATCGTATCACACTCCTTTGCAAAGGTATGGACAGAGATTCATGGGCTATTTTATTATCGGCAATCGTCAAAACAGTTATTTCTTTAAGATCATTGCGTTCGTTAAAACTGAGTGGAATAGGGGAACCGGCATATTTTGCAATCACATTATCCGGATGTTGGACCATCTGAGGTTTGTGAATGTGCCCCATGGCAATATAATCATATCCGGCTGAAAATACACTCGATGGGATTTGTCCGAGTGTGCCCACTAAAGAATGCATTCTTTTTTCGGCGGGTTCACTTAGAATACAGCCGGTTACATACAAATGCGCCGTGCCAATAACGGGTACACCTGGATAATTCGTTTTTGCCTGTTTCAACAAATTATCGTAGTGCTTTTTTACTTCCGATGTAAATAAACCATGGGCTTCATTGACGGTTTCGCCCTCGATAATTTTACGAATATCACCATCACGAAGGTAAGGCACTGCGGCAATAACGGCTGCGGCATTTGTTGTTCCGCGTTTGTAAACTGGGATTAATTCTCCCACATTGTTCAGATCTCCACCGACAATACTTACATTTAAAATTTTGAAAATATCTTTATAAGAATTTAATCGAGACGCCGAATCATGATTCCCACCAATAATGATGACCTGTACATTTAAGTTATAAGCCTCCAATAAAAAATAATGGTATTTATTTATAGCTTCTACCGAAGGACTCGAAACATCAAAAACATCACCTGCAATAATAATGGCATCAATAGCCTGCGTTTGTATGGTTTTTAACAACCACTCTATAAAATATTGGTGTTCCTCTATTCTTGATTTTTGCAAAAAGGTTTGTCCAAGATGCCAATCGGCGGTGTGTATTATTTTTAACGACATGAATTTTTTGTTAATGAGATTGTTTTACTAGTTTTAGAAGATGCTACTGACTAAATAATGATGCAATTTCAGTTTTTTTATTGACTTTCCACTACTATCCCTAACGCGAAGATTTGGAAACCAGAATATTTTGTTGTTTTGCCGCAAGTAATTGTAGCTTGTATGTGTTATAGTAAAGCAAAGCAAAGCAAAGAGCTGTTCAGTCATTATATATGGTATAGTATAAAATCGTTTACTGTGTTGCGATTTTTTGTTAGGATAGTGTATGGTGGCGTTAATTTTCAGTAAATGAAAAAGAAGGAAGCGCATAAAAAGAGCAATAAAGCGTGATTTGGATAGGTTTCAAAAAAAGGGAATGGAGATTAAAGCTTTGTGAGGATAGATAAAAAGGTGATTTAGGATTGAAACGGATTAAAAGGGGAGTTAAGAATTAGGATTATTTAAAAAACTTTGATCTTCAAAAAACGAGATATCAGCTAGTTAAAGAAAAAGTTAAGAAAAGGATAAAAAAAAGGGATTAAAAAGTTTGTAAAAGCGAATAAAGGGTGTAGTTTTGCACCCGCAAACAAGTTTACTGAACATTAATTAGAATATAATTATAGTGAGGTAATGGTGCAGAAGTTCTTTAAAATACTGGCAAGTTAATTGGATCAAAAGGAAAATTTATTTTCAAAAAAAGATTTAATAAAGCTTGTGAGAATAGAAAACGGATGTTACCTTTGCACCCCGCAAAACGCGCAATGTTCCTTGACAGATTGATA